>VBDX01000167.1 GCA_005881885.1 Chloroflexota bacterium | reverse complement strand
CCGCAGTCAGACAGACCATTTTCGTTGCTGGGCTGAAAGCACGTGCGGCCGCGCATGGGGGAAAGCTGGTGCGGGGAGAGTCTGGACCGGCAGGCGCGACGCCCGCGCCGCAATGAAGACCGCAACTTCGGAGCTTACTCGTCGCGAACGCGAGGTGGCGACCCTCCTGGCGCAGGGCCTGACGAATCGCCAGATCGCCGAGAAACTCTTCATCGCCGAGCGCACCGCCGAGCATCACGTCGAGCAAATCCGGTACAAGCTCGGCTTTCACACCCGTAGCCAGGCCGCCGTCTGGGCGGCGATAGCGGAGACACAACTTCAGCCGCAGGCGCACCCGCCCGCCCTCGACGTCAACGTCTCGACCCCAAGCGCACGCGCGCGATCGATTCCGGTATGGAAACGCGTGGCGGTGCTGGCAGTGATCGTCGTAGTCATCATCACAGGAAGCGCGCTCGCGTCGCGGTTCAGCCAGCCCACAGTTCCCACGGCCGCGTCCGCAGACGGGATCGTTGAGCTCGACGGGGGCACGGGTCGGATCATCGGTAAGATTGCGACCAGCGCGCACGGTAATGAGCTCGCCATCGGCGGCGGCGTCATGTGGGAGATCAGCTACCGCGCGCGAACGCTAATACGCATAGATCCCAAAACGTATGCAGTCACTGCTTCATACGGAGTTCCTGGCGCGGCGCCCCCTGTAGGAGTCGCATTCGGCGCCGACTCGGTCTGGGTCGCCACGGCGTTCGGCGATAAGTCGCTCTGGCGATTCGACCCCAAGACGGAGCAGTTCTCGCCGCCGATCGGTCTCTCGAGTGGGCTGTCCGCTGTGGCCTACGGTGCGGGTGCTGTCTGGGTCGCTGACAAAAGCGCGGATCGTATCTACCGGGTCGACCCGAGCACGAGCACAGTTACAGCGCAGATTCCAGTGGGCGATGGGCCCGAGGCGATCGCCGTTGACTTTGGCGCCGTCTGGGTTGTGAACGGCGTCGACGCGAGTATCTCCCGCATCGATCCGGTCGCGGCCGCGGTGAGCGGCACGATCGGCCTTCGAGGCCTGCCGACCGCGATCGCAACCGGGCAGGGTGCGGTCTGGATCGTGAGCGAATCATCGAGTCTCCTGATGAGGATCGACCCAGCGACGAATTCGATCCTCGAGATCCCTGTGGGAACCGGTCCGTCCGGTGTGGTCGCAACTCGCTCCGCCATTTGGGTTGCCGAGGGCGTCACGGGGCGCTTGGAGCGTATCGATCCCGAGAGCTATCAAGTCGTGGCGACGGCCTACGTGGATGGCGCCGTGGATGGCATTCTCGCGGACGAGCGGTCCGTCTGGGGGACGCGACATGTGCGGCCTCTGGCGGCCACCACGTCCAGCGCGGATCCGCTTCGGGGTGGCACGCTGCGCGTGGTGATGCCGGCATGGGCCGGATCTGATCTTGCCAACCCCGAGCCGCGGCCGAATGCCCTCGATCCACAGATCGGCGTGACACTCGATTCCGGCGAACTCTTCCGTTGTTGCCTGCTGCGCACGCTTGTCTCGCACATGGGCCGTTCCTACCGCGATGGCGGTGCGGAGCTTCAAGCAGATCTGGCCACCCAGCTACCGGAGGTGTCCGCCGACGGCCTCGTCTGGACCTTCCATCTTCGACGCGGCCTGCACTACGCGCCGCCGTTCGCGAACGTCGAGATCACCGCCGGCGACTTCGTGCGCGCGCTCGAGCGTGAGGCCCGGGTTGAGAACGCCTCGGCCGAGTTCCTCTCGCCGATCGAGGGTTTTGACGCGTACCGCGGCGAGCGAGCGGACACCATTTCCGGGCTCGAGGTAGCGGATCCGTACACGCTGAAGGTCCATCTCCGCGAGGTGACCGGAGACTTGCCCTATCGCTTCGCGCTCTCCGACACCGCCCCGATTCCGCCGCTTCCCACCCAGGGTGGGGTCCCCCTTGGAGCGGCGACCGGACACGACCAGGGTTACGGTCGTTTTCTCGTCGCTTCTGGTCCGTACATGATCGAGGGGAGCGAGCGGCTCGACTTCTCCGTCGCGCCGGACGAACAGCTGCCGGTGAGCGGCTTCGAGCCGGCCCAGTCGCTGACCCTCGTGCGGAATCCTTCCTGGGCTCGAGTAAGCGATCCGCTGCGGCCGGCCTACGTGGATCGGATCGAGATCACGATGGGTGCCTCGGATGACGACGCCGCGCAGCTCGTCGACCGCGCACGGGCGGACGTCATCCTGCGTGGCTCGCCGCCCCCGCAGGTGCTGCCGTGGCTCGTCGAAAAGTTTCGGGCCGACCCACGCCTTGGCCGCGTCGAAGTGAATTCGCGCGATTTCGTGCGCGCCATCAGCATGAACCTGGCGGTGCCGCCCTTCGACGACATCCACGTGCGGCGAGCCGTGAACTACATCCTCGACAAGAGCGCCCTGCTCGAGGCGCACGGGGGCGACCTCACCGGCAGGATCCTCACGCACTACGTGCCGGACAGCCTCGAGAACGATGCGCTCGTCGCCTACGACCCGTACGCGACCCCCGGTGAGCGGGGCAGCCTCGAGCTCGCGCGGCAGGAGATGCGTCAGTCGCGCTACGACCCGGAACACATCGGGGTCTGCGGCGTCCCTGAGTGCAAGCAGGTGCGGGCGCTGACGATCAAGGGAAGTCCCTCCCTCTTCCCGCGGCTGTTCGGCGGCTTCCCGCGCCTGGGGGCCCTCATCGCGGACGACCTGAGACAGATCGGCATCACGCTGGACGTGCAGAGCCCGCCCGATATGTTCGCCCAGATCGACGACCCGAAGAATCGGATCCCACTCGCCCTCACCGTCGGGCTTGGGCCCAACTACACGAGCGCGTCGTCCACGTTTTCGGTTGACTTCTCTGGTGCGGCGATCGGCACCTCCAATACCTCGTTGGCCGGCGCCACACCTGAGCAGCTGCGCGAGTGGGGCTACGGCGTGACGAGCGTCCCAAGCCTCGACGCCCGCATCCACGAGTGCATGCAGGGCGGACTCCGGGAGTCGCGCTGTTGGACCGCGCTCGACGTGTATCTCATGGAAAAGGTGGTCCCGATCGCCCCGTACACGCTGGAGACGGTGATCGATGTCGTGCCGAGCCGCGTCGTCAACTACGCATTCGACCAGTCCAGCAACGAGATCGCCCTGGACCAGCTCGCCGTCCGGCACTGAGTCCGCACCGGCTGTTTCGAGCCCAGACCAAGAAACAGGTACTTCTCCCGATGCGATCGCGGTAGCCAGGGGTGCAATCTGCCCTCGGCTGCCCATCGGCCGCCGCGCGGGAGGTCCAGCTTGCCAGGCACCGTTCTCGTGGCTGTGCTCGTTGCCTTCGGTCTGATCTCAGCGGCGACGCTGGCAGCTGTCTACCAGTTGGCGAACCAAAATGGCCGCCTCCTCCTGCGCTTGGACCATCTCGAGCGCCGCCTCGGTCGCGATGATTCTTCCGGGGATGATGGGGCGGGTCGCGCGCACCTGCTCCCGGCGCTGACAACGCTTACTGAGAGTCGAATCGAGCGAAACGGCCTGCACGCCGGCGCGGATGCCCCACTCTTCGAACTACCTGGCCTCGACGGCCAGACCGTCTCGCTCCGGGCATACCGCGGCCGGCGCGTGCTCCTGGTGTTCAGCGATCCTCGCTGCGGCCCCTGCGAGCAGCTCGCTCCGCATCTCGTCCGGTTGCAAATGGAACACGCCACGAACGGGCTATCCGTGGTGATGATCGGCCGCGGAGACGCCAGAGAGAACCGCGAGAAAGCCAGGCAGTACGGCTTCAAGTTTCCAGTCGCGCTTCAGCGTCGATGGGAAGTCTCGAAGCAGTACGGCATCTTCGCCACACCTGTCGCCTTTCTCATCCACGAAGACGGCGTGATCGCACGAGATGTGGGGAAGGGAGTCAACGAGATTCTGGCATTGGTGAGTTGACTCCGCGCTTCGCACCGACCGCATCGAGAAGGGGGTGTCGTCATGAACGAAAACGAATTTGACCAATTCACGAGAGCAGTCGCAGCAGGAGGGTCCCGACGCTACTTCCTCGGCCTTCTTGGGAGAAGCGCCGTCGGAGGATTTCTTGGTCTGGCGGGAGTCACGGCCATCTTCGCGGGAGGGAAGAAGTGCCCTCCAGGAACATTCAAGTGCAGCAAGGTCTGCTGTGACGCGTCAGGCGACCTTGTCTGCGTCAACGGTACGTGCTGCGTTCCGCCGCACTGTCCGTAGCGCCGCGACGCATCACGCTGATTCCAGCGAGGACGAAAAACTGTGGAGGGCATGAAGGATGATCCGCCCGTTCTCGGGTATCGGGCCAGCAGTCTTTCTGATCTGTGGAGCGGTGATCGGTGCGGGGGCAAAGCGTCCGCGGAGATCTGTCGCGGTACACGCCATGGTCCTCGCCGCGAGCTTCGCTCTCGCGCTGGTGTCCGCGGTCCCCGCTACGGCCTCGTCAGTCACGAGCGTGACGGATCCGGTAGGAGACGCGTCGATCCATCCTCAAGGGATCCTCGTGCCGGGGTATCAAGACATTGTCCGGGCGTCAGTCACCGGGGGCGACGGCCGTTTCGTTTTCGTCATGGATCTGGCGGCTCCCGTACCCGCCGTGCCGACGCTACAGCCTGAGGTCAAGCTTCTTGACTGGAGCTTCCGCCTGAACACCGACGTTACGACAGCTCCGCGGGGGTTCCCGTGGGCACCTGGCGATTCAATCCACGGCGCTGAGTATGTCGTCTTCATTGTTTACGACGGGACGAGCTTCTCGGGCATTCTGATCGATCGAACACCGACCCTCGGTGGAGGTCAGCCCGTCATCACGCCGATCTCGTTCGCGATCAGGGGATCAGAGATCACCGCGTCGGTCCCTGAGGGACTAATTGGCACTCCCTCGAGCTTCCTCTGGCGCGCCACTACCGACCTCTGGGTCGCTCAGCTGGGGACTGAGGCCTTTTGGCAGCCTGACAGCGCCCCCGACACAGGAAGTGTCGCGTGGCCATAGCCAGCGAGGAGAAATAGGAGCCCATGATGAAGAGCAGACTTTCCGTAGCATTCGGATCTCTTCTGATCGTGCTGACCGCGCTGCTGGTCGCGAAGCCCGCGGCCGCCCAGCAGTTCTCGGATTGGTCTCCACCGACCAATCTCAACGCCATCGTCCGTAGTGACGGCACCCTCTGTCCGGCCGTCGTCAACACGACGTCCGACGACCAGCACATGACGATCTCCAAGGACGGGCTGACCCTCATCTTCTCGTCGAATCGTCCCGGCGGATCGGGCAACCAAGATCTCTGGTTCACCGAACGTGCGAGCCGCGACGAGTGCTGGGGTGACGCGGTCAATCTTGGAAACGTCGTGAACAGCGCGGTCCAGGATCTCGCTCCAAACCTCAGTACCGACGGCCACTGGTTGTACTTCCACAGCCGGCGACCGGGCGGCTGCGGCGCAGGGACGAGTGGGGAACTGTGGGTCGCTCATCGCCAGGACAAGAGCGCGAACCTGGGCTGGGAGACTCCGATCAACCTTGGCTGCACGATCAACCTCGTGGGCTCTGACCAAGCGGGCCCGAACCACTTCGAGGACGAAGCATCGGGTATTCAGTTTCTCTATTTCACTCGCAAGCCCAACACTGCGAGCGAGGACTTTTTCGATATCTACGTAAGCACGTGCGACGCCGACATCGCCAGCTGCAACAGGCAGGGCCTCTGGAGCGCCGGCGAACCCGTGAGCACGCTCAACTCGCCGGCCGATCCGCAGCACAGCTTTGGTCGCGACACGCGAACGGCGATCCGGCGGCGCGACGGCCTGGAGATGGTCCTGTCCAGCAAACGCCCGGGTGGCGCTGGACTCATCGATCTCTGGAGCTCCACGAGGGCAACAACCCTTGACCAGAACTGGTCGACGCCGCAGAACCTGCGCGCGCTCAACACTTCGGCCAACGACGGCGCGCCTGCGCTGTCCTGGGATGGCACCGAGCTCTACTTCTATTCGAACCGTGCCGGCACGACAGGCGGCAATGACCTGTACGTCAGCAAGCGCAGCCGAGCGGCCGGCATCCTCACGAACTTATCGACACCGTTCAACCTCGGACTCTCAATCAACACCGCAGACCGCGACTCCCACTTCTCCATCTCGAAGGATGGGCTGACCGCGTTCTTTTCAACCGACCGGCCTGGCGGCCTGGGAGCGAACGACATCTGGGTCGCTAGACGAGCGCGGCGCGTCAACCTCTGGGGAGACCCGCACCCGCTCAGTTCCAATCTGAACTCCAGTGGCCGAGAGGCCTGCGCGTCGCTATCTCAAAACGGGACTGGCTCTTCTTCAGTAGCGACCATCTGACGGCATCTGCGGCGGCCGTCCGACCGCGTTCGTGTATGGCGGAGCAGACCTCTTGGGCCTGGTATCGCGACGACGTCGACGAGGATTTTGGAATGATGCGGTCGATCAACCTCGGGCCGAC
>VBDX01000125.1 GCA_005881885.1 Chloroflexota bacterium | reverse complement strand
GAGTGACGAGCGCCTTCAGACGCTTCGTCTGCGCAAGCGATCGACCGAGTGCGCGAAGCAGCTTGCCGTCGACGATCATCGGGCTCCGCCGGAATCGTCCGCGGTGGTCGTACTGGCAGAAGCGGATGCTCTCGGTGCCGTCGTCATAACGGAGTAACTGAATCGACGGCTCGCTCCATTCCCCGACGGCGGTCGCCTCCTCGACGATCTCGCCCATTCCCCATGGCATCGCGAAGGGTCGCGGAAGCTCGCGCGACGTAGTCTTCATGAGGCCTAAGTGTTAACGCTCGGCTGGAAAGCGTCCGCAGAGCAGTTCGATCCCAAGCGGCTCCTCGACTACGCGGTGCTGGCGGAGCAGCTTGGCTTCGACAGCGTCGCCATCAGCGATCACTTCCATCCCTGGCGCGACACCGGCGGCCATGCGCCCTTTGCCTTCGCCTGGCTGGGCGCGGTCGCGGCGCGGACGACGAAGGTGCGCCTGGGCACCAGCGTGGTGACGCCTTCCTTCCGCTACCACCCGGCGATCGTCGCGCAGGCGATGGGCACGATCGCTTTGCTCGCTCCGGGCCGCGTCTTTCTCGGTGTCGGCAGCGGCGAGTCGATGAATGAGACGCCGCTCACCGTCACCGACTGGCCTGAACCGGGCGAGCGCCTGCGACGCCTCCGCGAGGCCGTGAAATTGATCAAGCGGCTCTGGTCCGAGGACTACGTCACCTTCGACGGCAAGTACTTCCGGACGAAGGAAGCGAAGCTCTTCGACAAGCCCCCGCAGCCGATCCCGCTGCTCATCGCGGCGGGCGGACCGCAGGCGGCAACGCTCGCAGGCCGCGAAGGCGACGGCATCATCGTCACGAGTGGAAAGGGCGCCGAGCTCTATCGCGACCTCCTTCTACCGGCGATGGAGAAGGGCGCACGCGAGGCCGGAAGGGACCCGGCGAAGCTCGAGCGGACGATCGAGATGAAAGTCAGCTACGACCACGACCGTGCCCACGCCATGGCGGACACCAAAGAGTGGGCGGCGCTGGCGCTGCCCGCTGAGGACAAGGCAGGGGTCGAGGATCCGCGCGAGATGGAGCGTCGCGCGACGGCTGCGGCGGATCGCGCGCACACGCGCTTCATCGTGTCGACCGATCCAGACGAGCACGTCGCCGCCATACGGCCGTACCTCGACTGGGGATTCAGGCATCTGGTTTTCCACTTCCCGGGACAGGACCAGGAGCGGGCGATGCGGCTCTACGCGCAGGAGGTCCTTCCGCGGCTGCGGGCCGAATGGAAAAACTGAGCACGCGCTCGTTGGAGCTGCTCGCGACCGAGCGGGTCGCGCGCCTCGCGACCGCCGACCAATACGCACGACCGCACATCGTTCCGATCGTCTTCGTTTACGAGCACCCCGTCCTGTACACCCCGATCGATGGGAAGCGCAAGGCGGTCGAGGATTGGCACGAGCTGCGCCGGATCAAGAACGTCGAGACCAACGGCCGGGCGAGCGTCCTCGTTGACTTCTACCACGAGAACTGGTCGAAGTGCGCCTGGGTGCGCATGGACGGAGTGGCGGACGTCCTCACCACAGGCGAAGACCACCGTCATGCACTCAGCTTGCTCGCGGCCAGGTACACCCAGTACCGCAACATGCCCCTTGGCGACGCACCCGTCATTCGAGTGCGCGTGGAACACATTTCCCAGTGGCACGGCTGACCTACCATTCCGCGTCTCATGGAATTCGGCTTCACGCTGAAGCCCGACCATCCGCTCGAGCGGGTCGCGTCGCTCACGCGCCTCGCCGAGTCCGCGGGCTTCACGCACGGCTGGCTCTTCGACAGCCACGTGCTCTGGAAGGAGCCATACGTCCTCTTGACGCTGATGGCGCAAAACACCAAGCGCATGCGCCTGGGCACCTGCGTCACGAACCCCGCGACGCGCGAGCCAACGGTCACCGCGAGTGTCCTGGCGGTGCTCCAAGAGCTTTCTGGCGGTCGGATGGACCTCGGGATCGGCCGCGGCGACTCTGCACGACGCGTCCTCGGGAAGAAACCCACGGATCTCACCATGCTCGAGGAGGCGACCAACGTCATCCGCGACCTATGTGAAGGTCGGGAGGTCACCTACGAAGGCACGAAACTGCGGTTCGACTGGACTGGCAAGCAGCATCTTCCAGTGTGGATCGCCGGATACGGACCGAAGGCGCTCGAGCTCACCGGTCGGATCGCCGACGGTGCGATCATCCAGCTCGCGGATCCAAGCCTCGTCGGCTGGTGCATCGGGCTGCTTCGCGACGGGGCCCGACGAGCCGGCCGCGACTCCAAGGCCATCGCGGTCATGGTGGCTGCGCCGGCGCACGTCGGGCCGCGCGACGAGGTGCGCGATCGGGTGCGCTGGTTCCCTGCTCTCGTCTCGAACCACGTCATCGATCTGGTGAAGCGGTACGGAGAGAAGGGCCTTCCTGCCGACCTCACCGCGTACGTGCGGAACCGCCCGGGTTACGACTACCAACACCATGCCGAATCCGGTTCGTCGAACGCGGCCTTCGTTGACGACGAGTCTGTCGACCGCTTTTGCGTGACCGGGGAGGTCGATGAGCACATCGAAAAGCTCCGCCAGCTCGCCGCGATCGGCGTTCGCCAATTCAACATCTATCTGATGAGCGGCGACGAAGAAAAAATCCTCGAGATCTACGGCGAACGGATCATCCCCGCCTTGGCGCGGGTTACCGCCGCGTCCTCCGCCTAAGCGGGTCTCACGGCGGCGCGCTTTCTTGCCTGGAACCGGCGGGCCTTCGCGCGGTTGCCGCAGTCGCTCATGTCGCACCACCGCCGAGACCGGTTGCGGCTCTTGTCGAGGAAGACCCATTCGCAGGTCGTCGACGCGCACTCCTTGACGCGCTCGTGGTCGCCCGATGTGAGCAGGTCCGCGGCCGAGCGCGCGATCTCCCAGAGCGGACGTTCGAGATCGTCGCTGTCCGATGGCAGCGACCAGCCGAGGCCATCGCGGTCATAGACCAGGCGCGAGCGGGCCCTGCCCGCCGCAGCCGCGTCACCGATGAGGGCGAGATCCGCGGAGCGCGGCGCTTCACCGGAAGCGAGAGACGAGAAGACCGCCCAGACCGCCTCGCGCAGGGCGATGCCCAGCTCGTAGACGGCGGCCGCGCGCATCGGCTCGCGCTGGGCCCGAACCGCGAGGCGCTTGGCCACGTCGTCCTTCAACCCTCCGGCCATGACCGCGAAACGCAGGACGTCCGCGTAGCCACGGAGGTGGTCGTGCGTGGGCCGGACGTGGGTTCCCCCGACGGTGTTGGCAAAGTCGAGCGCCAGGGCCCCGCCACTCAGCTCGATCTCATGGTCAGGAACGGCGGCAATGTCGCGCATCTAACTATCCATAACCTCTTGAGTGGTTATGATAACCATCGAAGTCGGCTTTGGTCAAGAGCCCAACGAGCATTCGCGCGAATAGGCAAGGAGACGAGAGTGGACATCCTTCTGGCGATCGGCGCGCTCCTGACCCTGGGCATCGCGGCCTACTTCTTCGGGTACGACAGCGGGCAAATGGGTGCGCTCGACCGCGTGAACGGGATCCGCTTCTAGCTCGCGAGCTTTCCCGTCGCGGCGTAGCGATCGGCGATCTCGAGCGCCTCGTCGATCGCGTGCACGCCGATCGAAAGCTCCTCGTCGGTCACCGGCAGAGGTGGTGCGACGAACAGCATGTTCCAGCGGCAGAAGACGTAGACGTCCCGCTGGAGCAGGGCAGCCTTCAGGGCGTTCGCGAGCGCGCTCGACGGACCGTTCCAACGCTCGAGCATCTCCTTGGACTTGCGGTCCTTGACGAGCTCGACGGCG
Source organism: Chloroflexota bacterium (assembly GCA_005881885.1). Lineage (GTDB taxonomy): Bacteria > Chloroflexota > Limnocylindria > P2-11E > P2-11E > 3-1-20CM-2-70-9. The sequence goes on along the minus strand of VBDX01000125.1, from coordinate 13,395 downwards.
GCGAAGAGCCCGCGACCGCGGACATCGCCGATCGACGGGTGCCGATCGGCAAGCTTGCGTAGGTCTGCGAGGAGCTTCTCACCCATCCGCGCCGAGCGCTCGATGAGCCCGTCTTCCCGGTACGCTTCAATGCTCGCCGCCCCGGCGGCGCACGCGAGCGGATGGCCACTGTACGTCGATCCCACCCAGAGGACGTTGTTGTCAAAGTGGTGCGCGATCTTCTCGGTGACGATGGCGCCACCGAGCGGCACGTATCCGGACGTGACGCCCTTCGCGAAGGTCATGACGTCTGGAACGACGCCCTCGTGATCGGCGCCGAACCAGCGGCCCGTGCGACCAAAGCCGGTCATGACCTCGTCGAACATGAGGAGGATCCCGTAACGATCGCAGAGCGCGCGCAGGCCCCGGAGGTAGCCGCCTGGTGGGACGAGCACGCCCGACGTGCCCGGGATCGGCTCGACCAGAATTGCGGCGATGTACTCCGGCCCCTCGTACCAGATGACCTCTTCCACGTGCGCGAGAGCTTTCTGGACGTCCGCGCCGAATACCGAGCGATACGGATCGGGGTTCAGGAAATGGACGACACCGGTGATGCCGGGCTCCGCGGGCCACCGCCGGTTATCCCCACCAAGCGTCATGGCGCCCTGGGATTGGCCGTGGAACGATCGCCACTGCGTGAGGATCTTGTGGCGCTTGGTGTACATGCGCGCGATCTTGATCGCGTGCTCGTTCGCCTCGCTACCGCCGGTCGTGAAGATCGTCTTCGAGAGATCCCCGGGCGTGACCTCGGCGAGAAGCCGCGCCAGCGTCGCGCGACTCTCCTCGCCGAATGAAGGCGTGACGTAGCACACCCGCTCGGCCTGTTCCTGGATCGCGCGGACAACTTTGGGATGGCCATGTCCGAGGTTCACGTTGATGAGGCCAGACGAGAAATCGAGGATCCGCCGCTCGCCGGCGTAGAGCCAGGAGCCCTCGGCGCGGGTGATGACGACCTGCTTGATGCCGCCCTGCGCCGACCACGCGACGAGGACGTGGTCGGCGGTGTCCTTGGCTACAGTCGACGGATCCGCGGGTCGCTTGGTAACGACGGCCATCGCCGCCGAGTTTAGCCCGCGAAAAAGGAACGACCGCCGGGAGGTCCCCGGCGGTCGTGCATAGAGCGGGTCCGTGCTAGTTACCTCCTGGTGTCACCTGCACGGTCGCCTTCTTGAAGCCTGAGCCATTGATGTCCGCGCCGGCTGCCTTCAGCGCGTCCGCGGCTTTCTTCGCAAGGTCTGTGCGGAACGCAGCGTCGGCGGGCTTGCTCTTCAGCACCTGGTACGTCGTCGAGATGTTCACGGTCTGGTCCCACGCGGCCTTGTCGAGCGCGCCGATGCCGTTCGGCGATGGCCAGATAAGAGCGTTGATCTCGTTCAGCTGCCACGTCATGTGACCCTTGCCGAGCGTCGTCCCGGCCTTGAGCACGATGTCGACGCATTGGGACTGGTTGTCGCGGCAAAAGATCCACCCTTTGAATGAGGCCTGGAGGAACTTCGCGGCGATGTCCTCGTTGCCCGCCTTCGAGAGCCAGGACTGCCGCACGAAGACGTGGTCCTGGAGCATCCCCGTGCCGACCTGGTTGAAGTCGATGACGTTGAGCTCGGCCGGGGTGTAGAGCTGGCCGGTCTTCGGGTTCTTCTGCTCGAGCACCTGCGCGTACTCGTTGTAGATCATGGCCTGCGCCGCATCGACCTGGCCGTTCAGAAGAAGGGACATGTCGAACGGCTGGGCCACGATCGTGACGTCGCTCGCCTTGGTCGGATCGATGCCGACCTTGCGCATCGCGGCGTAGAGCTCGGGCTCGTTCCCGAAGCCCCACGTCCCGACCTTCTTGCCCTTCCAGTCTTCGGGCTTGGTGATGTTCTTGTCCTTGAATGAGACCTCGAGCGTGCCCGACCGCTGGAAGACCTGGGCGATATTCACGAGGTCCGCGCCCGCTTCACGTGACGCGAGCATCTTCGGCACCCACGCGATGCCGAACTCGGCCGCGTCGGACGCGACGACCTGCTGCGGCACGATGTCGGGGCCGCCGAGCTTGATCTCGACGTCGAGGCCGACATCCTTGAAATACCCCTTGTCCAGCGCCGCGTAGTAGCCCGCAAACTGGGACTGCGCGACCCACTGGAGCTGCAGGCGGACCTTGGTCAGCGGTCCCCCGCCACCCCCGCCACCGGTGCCGCCACCGCAGGAGACGGCAAGAATGACCGCGACGATCGCGAACGACAGAGAACGACCTGCGCCTCGCATAGCAACCTCCCTCGCGCGTGACCGCGCGCGTTACGACGAGTCGGCGGTGCGGGCCGATGAGTGCCACGGGATCGCGACGCGCTCGATCGCGACGATGATAAGGAAGAAGGCAATGCTCGCGGCGGACGCGATGACGATCGCCGCCCAGGCGTTCGCAAATCGAAAGAATGCGGCCTCGGTGATGATGAACTGACCCAGCACCGAGCGGGCGCCGCCGAAGTACTCGGCGACGATCGCGCCGATCAGCGAGAGCGTCGCGCTCACCTTGAGAGCGGTAAAGATGTACGGAAGCGCGTTCGGGACGCGCACCTTCGCGAAGATCGAGAGCTCGGAGGCCGCGTACGAGCGCATGAGCTCGAGCGACCCCTGATCCACCAGGGTGAGCCCGCGGAGCGTGTTGATCATGATCGGAAAGAACACGAGGACGGCGACGACCATCATCTTCGAGAGCGGGTTCAGGATCCCGAACCAGTTGTTCATGATCGGTGCGAAGGCGATGATCGGCACCGAGTTCGCAGCGATCGCGAACGGGAGCAGCGCCCGGCTGGCAGTGACCCAGCGCGCGATCGCGAAGGCGACGACCAGTGCTGCGACACCGCCGATAACAAGACCGCCGACCGCTTCGACGAGGGTGTTGCGCCCGACCGTGATCAGCTCGTCGAAGTGTTCGACGAAGGCCGCCGCGATCGAGCTCGGGGGAGGCAGCAGGAACTGCTGGATAGCGAACGCGCGGACCGCAAGCTCCCAGAGCCCGAGCACGCCGACGAACACCGCTACGGCGGGAAGGTAGTAACCGATGCGCTTGGTCAACTGGCCGCGACCTCCGCCGCGCCCGGCCTCGGGACGTCGCGGCCTCGGAGTCGCTCGCGGACGCGCTTGATGAAGCCGAAGTAGCGCTCGTCCTCGCGCGTCAGGTCATTACGTGGCTGAGGAAGGTCGACCGGGATGACCTCGAGGATCCGGCCTGGCCGCGCCGACATCACGGCGACGTGGGTAGAGAGAAAGACCGCCTCAGGGATGCTGTGGGTCACGAACACCGTCGTCGTGCCGGTCTGCTTCCAAATGCGCAGAAGCTCGAGATTCAGCCGTTCCCGGGTCATCTCGTCGAGGGCGCCGAAGGGCTCGTCCATCAAGAGGATCGCGGGCTCGAATGAGAGAGCGCGCGCGATCGCGACCCGCTGCTGCATCCCGCCGGAGAGCTGCCAGGGATAGCGCCGCTCGAAACCGGTCAGCTCGACGAGCGCGAGCATCGCTCGGGCGCGGTCGGCGCGCGCGGCCCTGTCCTTCGCGCTCACCTCGAGCGGCAGCTCGACGTTCCCCTGAACGGTCCGCCAGTCGAAGAGCACCGGCGCCTGAAAGACCATCCCGTAGTCCCGGTCGAGACGCGCGCGATGCGCCGTCTTGCCGTTCACCTCGATCGTTCCGGCGCTGGGCTGGGTCAGGTCGCCGATGAGACGCAGGAGCGTCGACTTGCCGCATCCGGAAGGCCCGATGAGCGAGACGAACGCGCCCTTCGGGATCTCGAGATCGATGTCCTGCAAAGCCGGCGTCCTGTCCGCGCCCGCGCCGAAGACCTTGTCCAGGCCGCGAACGCGTACGACCGACTCGGTCATGCGTCTGACGGAGCGGCGCGTCCGCGCAGGAAGACCACCTCCGCTGCCCGCACCAACGCGAAGAACCCGATCCCCACCACCGCGGCGACCATGATCGCGGCCCACAGCTTGGGCGGGCCCGACACGTAGAACTGATTGAAGTTCAGGATCGCGCCACCCAACCCGTCGCGGATTCCCGATGGAAGCTCGCCGATGATCGCGCCCACGACGCTCGCGGTCGCCGCGACCTTGAAGGCGGCGAAGAGATATGGCGCGGCCGCTGGCAAGCGCACCTTCAGGAGGACGTCGCGCGACGACGACGCGTACGAGCGCATCAGCTCGAGCGCGCGTGGGTCAGGCGAGCGAAGCCCGCGCAGACCTGCGATGGTCACCGGGAAGAAGGTCAAGTACGCGGAGATGACCGCGACGGCCAGCCACCCTCCCCGCAACCAAATCACGACGACCGGTGCGATCGCGATGATCGGCACGGTCTGCGAGGCGACGACGTACGGAACGAGCGCGCGCTCGAGTATCCGCGAATGTACGAACACGATCGCCAGAGCGAGTCCAAGGAGCGCGCCGAACACGAAGCCGCCGAATGCTTCCCGGAACGTGAAAAATCCGGCGTTGACCAGCACGATCCCGAGCGGCGGTCCGTTGCGCTGCGCCGGTTCGACGAACGATGCGGCGATGTCCCAGACGTGCGGCATGTTGAGATCGCTCGCGACGGTCCACTGGAAAGGAGGGGTCCAAGCCTCACTTGGATCGCCGCCCAGTAGCTTGACGACCTCCCACAGGACAGCGAGCGCGCCGATGACGACGAGAAATGACAGGACGCTGCGCGCGGCGCGGAACACGGCGAAAGTGTAGATACTGGAAGTCACATTTCATGCACCTGGGCATCAACCTCTGGCCGCAGAACACGACCTGGCAGCACCTCCGAGACCACGCGCTCCTTGCCGATCGGCTCGGGTTCGATTCACTCTGGGTCTGGGACCACTTCTATTCGATCAACGGTGACCTGCACCGCCCGAACCTCGAAGGTTGGCAGCTTCAAGCGGCGTACGCCGCGATCACACAACGCGTGCGGATCGGTTGTCTCGTGTCCGGCGTCACGCACCGGCACCCGGCCGTCCTCGCCAATATGGCAACGACCCTCGACAACATCTCGGGCGGACGCGCGATCCTCGGAATCGGCGCGGCGTGGAACGCGCTCGAGCACAACGCCTACGGCATCGACCTCGGGACGCCAGGGGAGCGGTCGACCCGGTTCGCGGAGGCCGCGAAGATCATCCGCCAGCTCGTCGATGGGAAGCGCGTCACGTTCTCGGGGAAGTACTACGACCTCGTGAACGCCGAGGTGCTGGTCCGTCCGATCCAGCAGCGATTGCCGATCCTGATCGGTGGCGGCGGCGAGCAGCGGACGCTCCGCACCGCGGCGCGGTACGCCGACATGTGGCATGGGTTCGGGACGCCGGCGCAGATCGCCCACAAGATCGAGGTCCTCCGCAAGCACTGCACGGAGGTGGGCCGCGACCCGAGTGAGATCCTTCCGTTCTGCGGGAAGTGGGTCGTCGTGCGCGAGAACGCCGCCGACGCGAAGAAGGTCCTCGAGCGCATCGCCGAACGCCACGGCATGACGTCGCCACCCGAGCCGTTCGTCGGCGGGCCCGACGAGATCGCGGAGCGGATCGCCGCGTACTGGAAGGTCGGGATCAAGGGCTTCATCGTCGCGTTCGCCGAACCGTTCGACAGCGAGAGCATCGAACGGGTGGCCACGGAGGTTCGCCCGCGCCTGCTCGAGCTCATCGCGGAGACGCCCGCGACCGTTTCCGGCTAGGCTTTTTCTCGTTCCATGAGGATCGGCGTCGTGCGAGAGACCACGCCCGGCGAGCGGCGCGTGTCGCTCGTCCCGGATACCGTTGGGCGGCTCGCGAAAGGTGGCAATGAGGTCGTCGTGGAGCGCGGCGCGGGACAGGCCTCGAGCTTCCCGGACCGCATGTACACCGAGGCTGGCGCGACGATCGGCGACGCCTGGTCCGCCGAGCTTGTGCTCAAGGTCGCGAAGCCGTCGGACGACGAGCTCGGTCGGCTTCGCGAAGGCACCGTGCTGATCGCCTTCCTTCAGCCGCTCGTGAACCACGCGCTCGTGCGAGAGCTCGCGCGACGCAGACTGACCGCGCTCTCGATGGACGCGATCCCGCGCATCACGCGCGCCCAGCCGATGGATGCGCTCAGTTCGCAGGCGACCGTCGCCGGCTATAAGGCCGTCCTTCTCGCCGCTGCGGCGTTGCCGAAGTTCTTCCCGATGCTCACGACGGCGGCGGGAACGATCGCGCCGGCGAAGGTGTTCGTGATCGGTGCGGGCGTCGCCGGCCTGCAGGCGATCGCTACGGCGCGGCGGCTCGGCGCGGTCGTCGAGGCGTTCGACACGCGGCCGGTGGTCAAGGAACAGGTGCAGTCGCTCGGCGCGAAGTTCCTCGAGGTCGACCTCGGTGAGACTGGCGAGGGGACCGGCGGCTACGCCAAGGAGCTCTCCGCGGAAGCGCACCGCAAGGAGGTCGAGCTCCTCGCGAAAGCGGTGAAGGAGAACGACATCGTCATCACGACGGCGGCGATCCCCGGCCGTCCCGCCCCGAAGCTCATCACGGCGGACATGGTCCGCTCGATGAAGCCGGGGTCTGTGATCGTCGACCTCGCCGCCGAGACCGGAGGCAACACCGAGGTCACGAAGCCCGGTGAGGTCATCGACGTGGGCGGCGTGCGCATCGACGGCACTACAAACATCCCGTCGACCATGCCGTATCACGCCAGCCAGATGTACTCGCGGAACATCGCGAGCCTGCTCGCGCTCATGATCACGAAGGAAGGCAAGCTCAACCTCGACATGAACGACGATGTCATCAAAGGCACGGTCATCACGAAGGACGGCGACGTGGTTCATGAGGCGACCAGGAAGGCCGTCGGCGAGAAGGTCCCGGCGTGAGCAACGAATCCATCGTCGCCGTCTACGTGTTCGTTCTCGCGGTCTTCGTTGGCTTCGAGGTCATCTCCAAGGTGCCCTCGACGCTGCACACCCCGCTGATGAGCGGCGCGAACGCCATCCACGGCATCGTCATCGTCGGCGCGATGCTCGTCGCGAGCGCCATACCCGGTCCGATCGGGACCGTCCTCGGGTTCCTGGCCGTGGTGCTCGGTACGGCAAACGTCGTGGGCGGATTCGTGGTGACGGACCGGATGCTCGCGATGTTCAAGCAGCGTCCCACGCGGAAGCCCCAGTGACCGTCGCAACCCTGATCCCCGTCGCCTACCTCATCGCGGCCGTCACTTTCATCCTGGGTCTCAAGGGACTCTCGTCGCCAACGACCGCGGTTCTGGGCAATCGCATCGCCGCGACGGGAATGCTTGTCGCGGTCATCGCAACCTTCTTCGCGGCGGACGTGCAGGGCGGGATCCCGGTGATCCTCGCCGGCATCGCGGTGGGAGGGATCGCCGGATTCGTGGGCGCCCGCGTGGTCAAGATGACTGCGATGCCACAAATGGTTGCGCTCTTCAACGGCGCCGGTGGCGGGGCCGCGGCGCTCGTCGCGATCCTGGAGTTCTCTCGGCAGATCGACGCGGGCGCGCTCGAATTCGGCGCGACGCTCGCGACGCTGCTGGCGCTCATTATCGGCGGGGTCTCGTTCTCGGGGAGCGCGGTGGCCTTCGGCAAGCTCCAAGGGATCATCACGCCAAAGGCGTTCCGCTACTCAGGTCAGCAGCTCGTCACCGGTGGAATCGCCGCGGCGACCGCGTTGCTCTCGCTCGTCCTGCTCGCGGGAGCCGTCGCGGGCTCGGTCCCGGTCGAACCGATGCTCCTCATCGCCGTCATCACGCTGCTTGCTCTCGCGTTCGGCGTCGCGTTGGTGATGCCGATCGGCGGCGCCGACATGCCGGTGGTCATCTCGCTGCTGAACGCGTACACCGGGCTCGCGGTCGCGATGGCCGGTTTCACGCTCAACAACCAGCTGCTCATCGTCGCGGGCACCCTCGTCGGCGCGTCGGGCACGATCCTCACCCGGCTCATGTCGAAGGCCATGAATCGTTCGCTCGGGAACGTCCTCTTCGGCGCGTTCGGGGCCGCGCCCGCCGGCGGCGGGGCCGCGGCAACCGCCGGCGACGATGGCCGCTCCATCCGCTCGATCAGCGCGGAAGACGCGGCGATCCTGTTGGGCTACGCGCAGAACGTCATCGTCGTGCCCGGATATGGACTCGCGGTGGCGCAGGCGCAACACAACGTCCGCGAGCTCGCCGACCTCCTCGAGTCGAAGGGCATCACCGTGCGTTACGCGATCCACCCGGTGGCGGGCCGGATGCCCGGACATATGAACGTGCTGCTCGCCGAGGCCAACATCCCGTACGACAAGCTCTTCGACATGGAGCAGATCAACCCGGAGTTCCCCCGAGCCGACGTCGCCCTGGTGATCGGCGCGAACGACGTGACGAATCCGGCAGCACGCTCGAACCCCGGTTCACCGATATACGGCATGCCGATCCTGGACGTGGACAAGGCCCAGAACATCATCGTGATCAAGCGCTCGATGAAGCCCGGCTTCGCCGGCATCGACAACGACCTTTATCTCGACCCCAAGACCGCGATGCTCTTCGGCGACGCGAAGGAGGCGGTCGGCAAGGTCGTGCAGGAGCTCAAGAGAGCGGCCTAACCCGCGAGGGTCCCGCCCTCTTCTTCTGGCTACAAGCCCCGCTGAGTTACCGGTTGCCTCTGCTACGACCTCCGCTGGCGAAGAAGCTCACGCACTGACCCTGGTTCCGGAACGGCCCGGGCGAGCTCGCGAAGTCCTGCCATCCGCCCTTCTTGCACTTTTCTTTGTCCCGGTCGTGTCCTCCGCCACCGCCTCCATCGCCACCACCGCCTCCACTCTCGAACGTGACCGTGTCGGCATTGATCATCACGTTGTCCACGATGACGGTCTGGGTGGCGCCGAAGGACCAACTCGAGTCGGTGACGAGCTGGATGCCGGTCAGCGGGAACGTCCCGTACTTCGCGAGAGCCGACGTCCAGGTGTCGTAGAAGGTGCCACCCGGAAGCTGGCTCGTGTCGACGAAGCTTGCGGCCGTCACGAGGTTGCCGCTCGACGTCCAGATGTTCTGCGCGCAGTTCGCGTAACTCGGGTACGGACCGAGGTAGATCTGGATATTCTTCGACCCGGTCGCCGTGGTCACGTTGAGCTGGAAGCGCGGCGAGCCACCCCCACAGCTCGCGGCCGTGAACATGTAGTCCGTCGCGAGGTTCGTGAGCTGGTTCACCGTCATGCCCGCGGGGACCGAGAGATTAGCGCCGCCGAACGTCAGACCGGACCCGGACACGTTGGAGCGGAGCTGCGCCGCCGTGTTCGAGTTGTGGCCGGGCGAGATGAGCGTCGCGTCCCCAAAGAGATCGAAGCTCGCAGCCGCGACGACCACCGGGCTGAGCGCGAACGAGAACGCCACGAGGACCAGGGAAGCGAGCAAAAGCCTAAGGACCTTCACCGGAACATCTCCTTACCCGCCAAAGGTAGTTACGCCAAGTTGATAACGCGGCAGATAGGCGAAATGACCCGGGGTGCGACCAGACAAACTGGTGAAATCACCAAGCTCTCTTAGCCGCCAAGAGAGCGATGTCCGACTAGCTCTTGCGCTCCGTCAGGCTGAACCAGTTCCCCGAATCGTCGCGGAACACGGCCTCGATCCCGTAGGGCCGGTCCGCAGGCTCCTGGAGAAAGGTCACGCCCTTCTTCTTGAGCTCCTCGTACGTGCGCTGACAGTCATCAGTCTCCATCGCGCCGGCCCCGAGCTGCCCGCGCGCGACGAGCGCGCTGATTGACTTCGCGGCCTCGTCGTCCACCATCGGCGGGCCTGGTTTCGCGAGGACGATCTCGAAGTCGGGCTGCTCCTTGGGGCCGACCGTCAGCCAGCGCAGGCCATCCATGGTCGCGTCTGTGCGCACCTCGAATCCGAGCTTTTCGGTGTAGAACCTCTTCGCGGAATCCTGGTCCAAGACCCACACCGGCGCGTGGGACATCCTCTTGATCATTTGTCGTCCTCCTTCTTCGTCGCCGCCCCCGAAGATACGGAGCGAGCGGGATGGTGGCTTCTTCCCGATTGCGGAGCTGGCTGGCTCCACATGAGCACAAAACAGCCCGGGATCGGCGGCGGTCCGCCCCGCTGCACTTCGCGCGCGCGATAGTCGGAGGGCGAGAGCCCCACCAGCGCCTTGAATCGCGTGCTGAACGAGCCGAGGCTCGAGAACCCGACGAGAAAGCAGACCTCGGTGACCGTGAGGTTCGCCGTGCGGAGGAGCTCGCGCGCTCGCTCGACCCGGCGCGCGGAGAGGTAGTCGCGCGGCGTCTGTCCGTATGTGTCGCAGAACGCGCGTATGAAGTGATAGCGCGAGTAGCCGGCCTCGCGCGCGATCGCGCCCACATCCAGCGACTCCGCAAAGGCCCGGTCCATCAGGTCCTTCGCATCGCGCAGATGCGCGAGACGCTCGACGTCCGGCGCCAGCGGGCGGACGTGCCGCGGCGTCGTCGTGCTCACGCTGACACCCGCACGGCTAGACAGGTTGCGGGACGTTTTGGCATCGCGGGCAGTACCAGCTCTTGCGGAACTCGCCGGGGTGCGTCCCCCACTCAATCGGCGTTCCGCACTCGTAGCAGGGAAGCCTGGTCCTTTCCTGGACCCAGACCATCTGGCGGCGGTCGAGCACGAAGCGCGTGCGGCGCGGGCCGCCGTCGCGGTTGCGGCGCATGAGGTCCCGCGAGACGTCGAGGATCCGCCGCAAGTCGTCTTCTTCGAGATCGGCGACCTTCGTCCACGGCGAGGTGCGCGTGATGAACAGGATCTCGTTCTTGAACTCGTTTCCGATCCCTGACAGGGTGCGCTGGTCGAGCAGCGCTGTGGCGATGTCGCGCCCCGGCTGCGCGCGCAGTCGGCGGATCGCCTCGGCGAAGTCGAATTCGTCGGCGATGACATCAGGTCCGAGCTCGGGAACGACCGGATGGAGCGCGATCTCGCGCGCGGTCAGCAACTCGACCACCGGCGGCGACTCGCACGGGGCGACGTACTCGTCTGTACGTATCACGACGCGCGCCTTAGAGGGCGCGAACCACCAGCGCTCGCCGGGCCGGTAGACGTGCCACTGCCCTTGCATGCGCATGTGCGTGTGAAGGACGACGTCCTCGCCGTCGGTGGTGAACGTGATCAAGAGGTGCTTGCCGTTCGACTCGACGGCCTTCACGGTGCCGCCCACGACCTGCCGGCGCGCGGCCGCCGGAGTCAGCTTCGCCGCAACAAGATCGAACCCGGTGACCACCCGCCCAGCGAGCGCGCGACGAAGCACGGTCGCCGTGCGATAGATCGTGTCGCCTTCGGGCATGCGGCCCCGCTATGCGCGCGCGACGCGCCGTAGGTAACCGCGCGGAGTCCGGGCGAAACCGGCCTCGCGCAGGGCGTCCGCGAGCGGAGACTCATCGACGGGAGCGCCATCGACGGACTGGATGAAGAGCGTGGTCCGCCGGTCGGGTCCGACCTCCGCGGCGAGCGCGGCCGCGAGCGCATTGCGCGTCGGCTCGGCGTCGGCCTCGTCGGCGACGAACGTGAGAAGCTGCTCCTCGCCGCGGCCGAGCCATCCCGCGAGGCGACCGTCGACGAGGATCACCAGCGCCCCAGCGGTGCGCATCGGTTTGCGGCCCTCCGCACGCTCAGGCCACGCGAGCGCCGCGCCGTACGGGTTCGCGGGATCGGTCGCCGCGAGAACGACGGCATGCGGCTCCTCTGGCCGCTGGCGCGCCGTCCGCAAACGATCGACGGCGCCGGGCACCGCGAACTGCGCCGCGCCGAGCCCGGCCACGAAGTAGCCGCGACGGATGCGGCCCGCGTCCTCCATGGCCTTCAGGATCCCGTACGCCGCGGCGAAGCCGCCACCGGTCCCCTCCGACCGCACGACCTCTCGCGTCAGCACGCCGTGCCGCTCGAGAAGCTGGCGGATCTGGGCGGTCGCGCGCTCGGTGGGCGTGATCGGCGCGTCACCCGCGGCCTCCGTCAGGGACCAGCGTCCGGCGACATCGTCCCGCACCGTGAAGCGCTCGAGGCTGCGCACGTGCATCGCCCGGCCGACCGACGCGCTGCGGCGCGATCGGCGCAGCGGTGCGAGCAGCGCGCGCACCGCATGGAAGGCGTCGTTCGTGACCTCGCCCGCCCAGACAAGATCCCACAGCGCGTCGCCGAGCTCAGGCGCGAACCCGCCACGCGCCGCGGCGAGAAGCTGCGGGAAGAACGACGCGCCGCGTGCCCGTAGAACGTCGCGAAGCCGGTCGTGGATCGGCCGGTCAGGTCGCGTCTCCTGCATGGCCCGCAGGAGCGAGAAGTGCTCCGCGAGGAAGAGCGCGATGCGGCCGTCCCTCGGACCGAGCGCGCCGCCACCCATCCACATCACCGCTCCCGATCCGAGGAGGGCGTCGAGGTCGCGCGGGTCGTATTTCGCGACCCGCGCCGGAAGGATCCGCGTCTCGAGATCGGAAGCGGGCACGAACGCGCCTTCGAGCTTCGCGATCGTATCGAGCAGCGCGGCCTGTCCGCGCTCGGGTGAATCGATGCCGTGCCACCCCGTCGCGAATCGACCGAGCGCATCCTGCTCGACGGGCTCGACCTCCCGGCGCAAGCGCGCGAGCGACCGTCCCCGCAGCGTGCGCAGGACACCGGTGTCCATCCACTCGGAGCCCGAGGCTCCCGGACGGAACTGTCCCTCCACGATCGTGCCCGCCTCGGCGAGCCTGCGAAGCGCGCCGAGGAGCGGCGACTCGGCGAGACCGAACCGTCTGGCTGGATCGCCGACGACGAATGGACCGTGCGTGCGCGCATATCGCCGCAGCAGCGAGATCAGTGGATCCGCGTCGTCGCTCGTGAGGAACGCGGCTGGTAGGCCGAGTGGAAGGCCGACTCCGAGCGCGTCACGGTAGCGTCCGGCGTCCTCGGCAGCGATGAAGCGCCGGTCTCCGGCGATGCGAACGTCGAGGACACGGCGCTCGCTCACGAGCGTCGAGATCCAGCCGTTCACCGCCGCGGGCTCGGCGCTTCGAGCCGCGATCTCGTCGGCGGTGAGGTCCCCAAGACGAAGGAGCAGCTCGTGGATGCCGTCGGCGTGACGGGCCGCGCGCTCGCGCGTCAGATGCTGGAGCGTGAGCTCGAGATCAATGACCGCGTCCTGGTCGAGGAGCTCGCGAAGCTCCACCTCGCCGAGGAGCGCGCGGAGCTGCGATGGATCGACCGTCAACGCCTGTGCGCGCAGCTCCGCCAGCGGCGCATCGCCCTCGTACATGAAGTTGGCGACGTAATTGAAAAGGAGGGACGCCGCGAACGGCGACGGCGCACGGGTGTCGACAGTGACGACGCGGAGCTTGCGCGAGCGGATCTCCGCGAGGAGCTCGGCGAGGCCGGGCATGTCGAAGACGTCCTGAAGCACCTCGCGGTACGTCTCGAG
>VBDX01000166.1 GCA_005881885.1 Chloroflexota bacterium | reverse complement strand
TGCATTCCTTGAGCAACGCTTCGAATGACGGAGTCGTCGCTGCCGTGGCTGGGTCGATCTTCTTTGGTTCGGGTTTCGCGGTCGGCTCCGCGCTGGTGGTCGGCTCGTGGGTCGCCTCGACATGCGCCGAGTTCGTCCGCACGCGGTACTCCTGAACATCGGAGTTGCCCACACCGTAGGCGCCGGCGACCAAGCTCAGTGCGAGCGCGCCTTTGGCCAGCGTCGCGAGGCGGAAGAGCTGAAAGAAGAACATTCGTCGCGCCCCTTTTCAACAGACCCCTGCGTGGATCTTGTTGACAGGAGAACGTCGACCGTCCAGCTGAGCGTTCATCCCCCAGGGGTCATCCCCCGGTCAGCGCCTAGCGCAGAGTGACGTTCCCGAGCGAGAGCGTCGGACCGGTGACGGTGGCTGTGACTTTCCCGCGGAGTGTCCGTCCGCTGAGCAGGTCGACCTTCCTCACGTACAGGGTGATCGTGTCGTACTTCTTCCCGAGGAACCAGAGGTCGAACTTGCCACTCGTCGTCGTCGCGACGCATGAGCTGTCGACCCCGGTCGAGACGCACGCGTCGTTCACCGGCGTGCTGTCGGCGTATGTCACGGTCCCCATAGCGTGGACCGGGAACTGCGTCGGCGTCGGCGCAACCGTCGGACTCGGCGTGGGCGGTTTCGTCGCCACGGCCGGGAGCGGCGTCGCGGGCCGCGGCGTCGCGGGTCGCAGGGTCGGTGTCGCCGTGGGCGAGGGCGTCGGAGACGGTTCGACGGTGGCCTCGGGTGTCGGCGAAGGCGAGGGCAGCGTGATCGCGGTGCTCGCCGATGGCTCGGGCGGTTCCTGCTGAACCTGCGGCTCGATCTTGTTCAGGAGACGCAGCGCATCCTTCTGCGCGTCACGGGCGCGGCCCGCGGCGAGCGCGTTCCCCGTCGCCTCAAAGCGCGCGGCTTCCTCAAGGCGCTCCTGATAGAGCTCGCTCAAGTAGCCGACCGGATCGGCCTGCAGGCCGACGAGCCCATCCTCGAGTGTGATGCGCGCGCCATACAAAGGACTGTCGGCGCCGGCGCGCAGGGTGCCGAGCCCCACCGCGAAGACGAGCGCGGCGATGGCGAAGGCTCGCGCGAAGCCGGGCACGACGAAACCGCGGCGCCGGGTCTGACGCGATGCGCGGTCGCGCCACGCGCTTTCGAGCTCCTCGCGGACGCGATCGGACGCCGCCTCCGACATCCGCGTGGTCCGGAGGGCGCCGAGGGCGCGGCCGAGGGTGTCTTCGTTCACTTCGCGGCCTCCGCGCCGCCGGACCAGCGATCGAAGAGGGACATGTCGCCCGAGCGCTCGAGCTCTCGGCGCAGCCGCTCGATCGCGCGGTGCTGGAGCGTCCGCACCGCACCTTCGCTCCGTCCAGTCATTCGTCCCACATCAGCGGCACCGTACCCCTCTACAAAACGCAGGAGGAGCACTTCGCGATAGTCGGCCTTGAGCTTTGACATCGCGTCGAGGAGGGCTTGGCGCTCGGTCGAGCGCACGACCTCGGCCTCGACGTTCTGACCGGACTCGGGATGATGGACGAGGTCATCCACGGACATATCGGGCCTGGTGCGGCGATTCTTGTCGATCGCCGCGTTGCGCGCGACGCGGAAGAGGAAGGCCACGAACGGAAGTCCGCGGTCCTCATATCGATCGAGCGCCTCCATCGCGCGCAAGAACACGTCGGCCACCAAGTCCTCCGCCTCGTGCTTCGCGCCGGTCCTCGCCAAGCAGTAGCGGTAGACCGGTTCGCGATAACGCTCGTAGAGCTGACCGAACGCAGAGGCATCTCCGGCTTGGGCGGCCTTCACAAGCGCCGCGTCGATACCGCGTCGCTGCGAGGCGGTGGCCGTCTCGCCGGTGATGCCGGCGTCCGGAATGATCTACGGGCTCCGAGGCATCATGGGGAGAACGACGCTAGTTGTTTTTCGGTACACCCCCACGTGAGTGAGGCCCATTTCCGTGCCAAAACAGGCACAACCCGCCGCAGGTGGAGCGACTAGCGAAGAATGATTAGAGAAGAGTGAGTATCGAAGGCGCGATCTTGATCTGGTTGGCGATCGGCGCAGGGATCGCCGCCGGTGTCTTCGTCGTAGCCCGCACCGCGGTGCAGCTCGGGAGCGTCGCCTATCGCGTGATGGAGAAGCAGCTTTCCGGCGGGGCCGCGACGCGCCAAACGATGCTCCTCTCGGGAGCGATGCTCGTCGCGCTCTTCGTCACCGCGATCATCGCCGGATTCGCGATCTTCGCGATCTTCGGATCGATCCTCGAATCCGGCGGGGCGATCAACACGCTGAACAACGGTTCCTAGCGGATCGAGAGCGGGCGGTCGGGGGGCAGAGCCCCCGACTCACCGGCGCTCTCGCGTTCTGTTCGATGTGAGGATCAAGCCGGAGGCTGCCTCACGTCGCCGCCCTTCTCGGGGACATCGGTGGGCTCCTCAACGTTCGGATTCTCGAGCGGAGCTCCACCCTTCTTGCCAACGTCGTCCGGTCCGTATTCACCGGGTCGCTTCGGCAGATCCTTCTGCTGCATTAGTACTTCTTCTCCGGCTCTTTGCCGGTCTTGTCGCCGTCGCGGCCAACGTCACCGCTGCCGCCCTTCTTGCCGGTGTCGCCCTGACCGCCCTGCTTGCCGGACTCGTCTTCCTGCGGCCACTTGCCTTTGCCCGTGTCCTCCTGACCCGGCTCCTTCTTCTTCTCTTGCATCAGACCCTCCTTCGGGGATGTTGTTCTGTGTCGCCTCTGTCAGAGGCGCACGGAACAAACGAGCATTCGACGTGCCGACCGACCTCAGGTAACGGAGTTGCGCGAGGAGTGAAGATCAGCCGAGACGCGCGGCGAGCGAACGCACTCTCCGCTGAATACCGTCGCGGACCGTGCGGAAAGCCGCAAGACGTTCTTCCTCGGTCCCGCCCGCAAGCGCCGGATCGGGAAAGTGCCACCGGAGCTTCATACCGGAGCGCGGCGGGATCGGACAGTTCGCGTCGCAGACCGTGACGACGACATCCCAGCCCTCGCCGACGTCGTCCACCGACTTGCTCCGCTGCATGCCGATGTCGACCCCGGCTTCGCGCATTACGCGCACCGCGAGCGGGTGAAGCTCCGTAGCTTTCGTCCCCGCGCTCTCGACCGCGAAACGATCCCGGCCGTACGCGCGCATGAAGCCTTCGGCCATCTGCGAGCGCGCGGCGTTGTGCGAGCACAGAAAGAGAACGCGCTTCATCCCGTAAGCATGGCGATGGCGCCCGCGCCCTGCCGGCGCCACCGCGCTTTGCTTACGGTCTTGTTAGACGAGCGTGAGGATGTCCAGGAAGGACCGCGTGTTCGTGCCTGAGTTGAAGATCTGCGGACCCGCGTAGAAGATCAGGACGAGGACGATGAGGATGAGCAGGATGATCCCGATGATCATGCCTGCCCCAAATCCACCGTCATCGTGCACGACGACCGGTCCACCCGGCGGGTTCACGTTGACCTGGCCCATGACTACCTCCTCGTGCTAAGTCGCCCGAGATGCTCGCAAGCAGCGTGCCGCCGTGGACGCGGGCTCGTTCGTATGCTCACCCGCGATGCGACTGGGCCCTTTGCGCCACCCTTGGTTCGCCGCGTTCGCCGGATCGGTCGGTCTCGGCGGACTGGGCGACGAGGTCGCGCGCCTCGCATTACCGCTCCTCATTCTCGACCTCACGCATTCCATTGCGGCCGCGGCGACGTTGCGGCTCGTGCAGGCGCTGCCCTATGTGTTCTTTGGCGGGATCCTGGGCGTTCTCATCGATCGGGCGGACAAACGGAAGCTCCTCATCGCATGTGATGCGCTGAGCGTCGCCCTAACGCTCACGATCCCGCTCTCCGTCGCGGCAGGCATCTTCACGCTGAACCTTCTCTACCTCATCGGATTCCTGCTCGGGACCGTCGAGGTCGCATGGGGCGTGACCACCGACTTCAGCGTGGTCCCGGCGCTCGTCGAGCCGGACGAGCTTACGAGCGCGAACGCCGCGTACTTCGGCATCGATCGCTCCGCGCGCGTCGTCGGCCCGACTATCGGCGGCCTCGCGATCGCCGCGTTCGGGACCGCGAACGCGATGTACATCGCGGCCCTGGCGTTCGTGCCGACGCTCTTCGTCTTCGTGCTGATGCCGCCGATCTACGACACCGACCGGCCGAAAGCGGCGATCACACCCGGGAACATCGCGCGCGAGCTTGGCGAAGGCTTCAGCTTTGTGTGGCGGAGCCACGTCCTGCGCTGGCTGCTGGTGCTCATGTTCATCGCGAACCTCGGCCAGCAGGGCATCCAGACCCTGGTGCTCTACGTGCTGCGCGAGGAGAACCGACTCGACGAAGTCACGATCGGCATCGCGCTCTCGCTCGCCGGCGCGGTGACGGTGCTCGCGAGCTTTATCGCGCCGCGGCTCGCGCGCGGCCGGCCCCTCGGCCACACGCTGCTCGGTTCCGCCGCGGCGGCAGGCGTGATCGTCGCGCTCACCGCGCTCGCGCGCGACTGGCGGCTCATCGTCGCAGGCTTCGCCGCGCGGGAGACGGCGTGGATGAGCTTCATCATCTACGCGTTCGTACCGAGGCAGCGCGAGGTCCCTGCACGCATTCGCGGCCGCGCGAACGGCGCGTTCCGGACGATCGTGCTGATCTCGAACAGCTTCTCGGCGCCGTTCCTCTCGTTCGTCGTCCTCGTCGCGAGCTCGTCGGCGGCGTTCGCGGTCGCCGGCGCCTCGGCGCTGCTCGCGGTGGCGGTGACCTACTTCACGCCGCTGCGCCGCTACAACCTGAACGAACCTGCCCCGGACGAGCGCGGCGCCGCTCAGCAGAGCGCGGCCGAGTAGGTGGAAGCGGTGAACGGCTACATCTGCGTCACGTGCGCGGTGCAGCAGTCGCCGAGCGAGGGACCGCCGGCGCGCTGTCCCATCTGCGAGGACGAGCGCCAGTACGTCCGCCAGGGCGGCCAGGCATGGACGACGCTCGCGGCGCTGCGGGCCACGGGTCACCGGATCGAGCTACGCGAGCTCGAGCCAGGCCTCACCGGCGTCGGCGTCGATCCAGCGCTCGGCATCGGACAGCGCGGGCTGCTCGTGCGGACGCCCGGCGGCAACTTCCTCTGGGACTGCGTGGGCTACATCGACGAGCAGGTCGTCGCCGCGATCGGCGCGCGGGGCGGCATCAGCGGCATCGCTATGTCGCATCCGCACTTCTACGGCGCGATGGTCGAATGGAGCAGGGCCTTCGGCGGAGCACC
>VBDX01000165.1 GCA_005881885.1 Chloroflexota bacterium | reverse complement strand
GGTCGCGAGCAGGAAGTCGCCCGTGGCGACGAGCACGGAGAGGCCGATGTATCCGCCCACGAGGTAGAAGGCCCCGTGGGCGAGATTCATGATGCGCATGAGGCCGAAGACCAGCGTGAACCCGCTGGCGAGCAGGAACAGGAGCGCCGCGAACGTGAGGCCATTGAGGATGTGGAGCGCGAGCGTGGTGAGGCTCATGGGCTCCGTCTCACAGCCTCACCCTGCCGCCGGGCGCGCCGAGCCACTCCCGGAGCGGGATCTCCGTCCCGTTGAGTCGCAGCGTCGGCAGGACATCCACCGGCTCGCGGAAGGTGTTCACCACGTGGCAGGCCCGCTCGGCCCAGCGCGCGAGCTCGCACACTTGCTGCCGAGACGCCTCGGTGCCGAGGTCCAGCCTGTACTCCAGGATCTCGCAGGCGGTGCGAGACTCGGGGAGGTCGTATTTCGCGCCGTGCGGGAAGTAGGCGCGAACGTCCATCTCCGCACGGTGGAGGCTGATGCCAGTGAGCGACGCCGCCCGCGTCACCTGCGTGAGCATTCAGAAGCCGACCGCGGCGACGAAGTACGCGAGCGGGTTCGGCGCCGATCCGCCGCCGCCGATCTCGGAGGACTCGTCGGAGAGGAACGTCCAGGGCCCGACGCGCGCTTCTTTGAGATAGTCGCTGACGACGCGCACCGTCGCGCGCTGCACGTGCTTCCATTGCGCGGGGTCGCGCGCGATCTCGAGCCGCCGCGCTTCGTGGCGGCGCCGCAGCTCCTCGAGCCGGATGAGGCTCTTCGGGCTCTCGCTCATGACAACGGCCTCCTCCCTCGACGAAACCTCGCGAGGATAGGCCCAGAGCCGCTGGTCCCGATGAGTTCCGAAATCGCTGGCTTGACCCCAGTTCTGACCCCAGATAGCCGGTACTCCCTGGCACCGACTGGGTCGTCCGCACACGAATACGCGAACAATCGAACGCGTTGGCACCCGCTGGTACCGCCTACGACGGTTTCGTAAACCGCCGGTCGGCAGTTCGAGTCTGCCCGTCGGCTCAGAATTCTCGAGGAAACTCGCGCGGATTCTTGGGCGAAGCACGACCTATCCAAATTTGACCGCAACCAGCATGCGGTCACCGCACGGCCGAGCGCGGTAGGTCGTCCTTTGTCTTCGGAGATTCCTCGGAAATGTCGCTAGTCCCAGTGGCACGACCGGCGGTTTCCGGCGCGAGCGGTCTGCGTGACCGCTGCTCAGGATGCGGCATTGCGCGGTGTTCATTCGCTCGGACTTTGTAGGCCGTCTGACCTCCGATCAGACAGCTGGCTGACCACCCCCAGCGAGCTGGTCTGATTGGCTGCCAGTTCCGCCTGCGGGACGTTCCTGCGGCATCGTCCGGTAAGGGTTATCGGCGCGGCCAGAGGCGCGCAAGCACGAGGATGAGAAGACACCCGGCAGCCGCGATGATGAAGCTCGCCACAGCGTCGCGCGGACCGACGCGATCGATGCGAGCGCGCCGCCCGCGAGGGCGCCTGTCATCGCCGCGACTTCCGGGACGATGTTCGCGATCGCGATCGCCCGAGCGGTCGCGCGCGGCGCAACGCGCACCGGAATCTCCGAGACGATCGTCACGACGGCGAGCGTCGCCCCGAAGTTACCGATGAGCTCGTAGGCTACGCCGGCGAAAGCGCCGCTCGAGCCGGGCTCGGCGAGCGGAAGGACGGCTAGCGATACCACCATCAGCGCACCGCCGAGGCCCGCGGTAAGGGACGCGCCGAGGCGCGCGCGCACCAGACCGATCGAGATTCCGGCCGCTACGCCGCCCACCGCCCCCGCGCCCAGGACGATTCCGATGGCGGAAGGCGGCAGCTCGAGCTGCCGCAGCATGAACAACACCAGGAGCGCGCTGACGGCGCCGTTCGCGAGGCTCGCAAAGAACACGACAAGCAGACAGCGGCGCAGGAATGGAACGCGGAAGACCGCCCACAGGTCCGCGGGCGCAGGGGACGGCGCGTTTTCGGCCGCCGCCGGATCCACGAGCCGCACCGAGCTGGTGAGCACGCTGGCCACGACGAAAGACAGCGCATCCAGAAGAAGGAGGAGTGGCGCCGCGAGGAGCTGCAGCAGCACGCCCGCGATCGCCGGCCCAGCCACGCTGGCGCCGCCCCGGGACGCGCTGAAGCGGCCGTAAGCGGTGGCGATCTCGGAGCGCGGCACCAGCCGTGGGACCGTCGGTGCGGCGAAGGCGTCGACGACGGCGCTCGTGGCGGCCGCGGCGGCGACGACCACGATCAGGCTCGCGTACGAGAGCAGCCCAAGCGCCGCGAGCCCCGGCACGCTCGCGATGAGCCCGCCGCTGAGGAGTTGACCGCGCGCGACGACGCGCAGCGGCGCTGGCGAGCGGTCCGCCCACGTCGCCGCGGGCAGACGCGCGAGCAGCGATGCCGCGCTCGCCGCGGCGAAGAGCAGCCCCATCTCGGCCGGGCTCGCACCGAGCTGCTGCACCGCGATGATCGGCAGGGCGACCGTCGTTAGCGCGCTCCCTGCCGCCGAGACTGTCGAAGCGGACCAGAAGCGCAGGAATCTCGAGTCGGGTCGACCAGGATCTGCACCCGGGATCTCGCGCGGCGCCGTTGCAGGCGCGATCACCGTTGGTGCTCGAAGAGGAGGGTCGTCACGCTGACGTGCTTGGAGTCCCCGGCCCTCGGCGGCTGGCTTCGCCGGTGAACGATCTCGTCAACCTGGTCCAGCAGTCGGCGCAGCTCTCGCCACTGCTTCGGAGCGAGCCAGGCCTCGGCATCGGTCACCCTTCGCGTTGTCCCGGTCGCGCATCTGGTAGCGCTGCTGCGGTCGGCCGCGGTGACGCTCGCCATCCCCAAGGGGCACCGCCCGAACAAGACCGGCCGCCGCAAGCCGGCGCAGGTGATAACTCGCTGCGGCATGCGCCAGGCCGGTGACCCCTGCAACCTCGGCGGCGGACACCGGGTGGCCGGTGACCATCCCGAGGATCCGCAAGCGCTGCGGATGGGAAAGTGCTCGAAGCCGGAGGTCGACGCTATTTTCCAAAGGAACGTTTGGAAATTATCACAGAAGACTGGAAAGGACGAAAGGAGGCCATCGCCGCGGTCATTCGCGTGTCCTTTTTATCTTGCCGCTCACGTTGTGTCGTCCGAGCGGCAGAGCACGCTCCTGTTTCTACTGCGGTTCGCGCTCATCGCGCTGATCGCGTGCTCGTCGCCGAGGTCCCTGCTACGGCGTCACGAAGTCACCACGGCGGTCACTGCTCTCGACTCTTCGACTAAGACGCCTCGTTTCACGCTGCGACCGTCGGCAGACCGAAGCGGGCGACGATGATGTCAGCGGCTTCCGCAGGCGATACGTTCGTGTTGTCGAGCTTCAAATAGTCGTCGCGATCTGAGAACCGATCTCCTGAGTCGAGCTGGTACTGGAGATCCAAGGAGAGCAATTGCCTGCGCGACTCCGTAAGGTCGCGTTTGAGCGGCTTCTGCCCCAAGCGGAAAGCGGTTTCGTTGCGCTGAAGACGTACGTCTTGTGGCGCCTGCAACTCCGCGAAGAAGACGGATCCGCCGCGATCTCGAAAGATGGAGGCGTACGTCTCCACCTCTTCGTGGTCGCCAGGCTGGTCAAAGGCCCAGACGTAGGTGAAGATCGCGCCGGGAAGATGACTCGCAGCTATCTCCTCGAGAATCCGCCGTCGGAACTCGGTCACGAGTCGACCGAACGGTCGACTACCGAATGGGAAGTACTGCAGCACCAAATCAATTGTCTGATGGTTGTGGAAGAGCTTGAGTCCGGTACGCGCCGCCAGCTCGGCCCCCACGGTCATCTTCCCCACCGCGCCCGGGCCTAAGACGAACACCAGGATCGGGCGTTTGGGCGCGTTCACCGGTGGGAGTGTTGCCTACCCTGGCCGGGATCGCCGGGCGCGTGAACCGCTGCGCGTCCGGATCTGCTCGATCACGATCCCGACGATCTGTATTGGGTCGTGGCGGTGAGCGGCGATGACCTACCGCAAGGTCGCGGCGGGCCGCTCTCCAATCCCGGGCCGCCGCAGCCGACGCGCTGGATCCTCTACGACACGCCCGCAACGAGCGACAACCTGTCCGGCACCTTCTCGCAAATCTCGACTCAAGGGACATGGCCATCCGGGTTCGACGCGCTCTCCGATCGTTGCCGGTAGTTGGGTTGGCATAATCCGAGCGATCGCATCTCGGGTCGCGTCCGGAGGTGGATTGTGAATGCTCACCACGACGAGCTCGTGTTCGTACCGAATGTCGGGTTTAGGTTGGCGCACGGCGCTCTTGGGTCGGAGAACGTGGTTGTGCGACGAGGTGCCCAGACACTTACTGCCGGGCTGACGTCGGACCGCGATGGCGCCGAAATTACCGTCACGATCTCGGGAGTCGAGGAGCAGCTCGACTTCAGAAAGTCGCGACCAGTCGATACGCCCGTGAGGATCGTCGATGACCGCGGGCGTGCCCTCGACGAAAGGCCGAGCCGCTACGTCATGAACAGTCACTTCTATCGCCTCATGGAAGGTCCGACGCAGTTCCAACGGATGGTCACGCTTGACCGACTCGATCCCGACGTGCGCTCAGTCGAGTTCGCGATGACGGGCGCGGCAGGCGATTGGCGGGTCGCGATTCCTGTCCAGCCGCTAAGCGCGAGCGGTGCGCGCGGTGTGTCGACCGATGCAAAGGCCGTGGTTCATGACATCGAGATCGCAGTGCCACTAGTGGCGTGCACACCAGCGCTGACAGCCGTCGAGATCGATGCCTATGACCTGCGAAGGGGGGAGCCGCCGGTGTCGGTCGAGATGGCCGAGCGGTGGCTCGAAGGCATTGGCGCGATTGCGCACAGTCGTGCGCTCGGTCAGGATCTCCTCATCCTGCGCGACAACACTGGCGCGCAGCATCTGGAGTGTCCGCGCCCCGTACAAGACCGGGCGCCGCGCGGGCGGCGGCGCGAGGTGGCCTTGTTCGGCCCGATGCCGGAAGGTGCCGTCTCAGCGTCGCTCGAGATCCCATACGTCGCGGTCCGCGAACGGAGCGATGAACTCAAAGTGCCGGTTCCTGCTGAGATCGACGTCACACTCAACGGCTGTCGCGCACATCTGACGACCTCGCGGGTCGAGCATTCGTCCGACAGCACGGAAAACCGACCTTCCCCCATCGAAGGATTAAACGGGCCCTGTATGCGCATCGTCATTGTTCCAGCTGACACGGACGCCGAACGGCAGCTGGCCATGTGTGGGGTCATGGAGAGCAACGACCGCGGGATGACGATGAGCGTCACGCGGTCAGGCCCGCCGGTCATCGAAGTTCCGGATCCGACGGGCGACAGTCCCTACGTCACGCTTCGTAACCCGGTGATTCGGCTTCTCGGGCCGTGGACACTAGAGTTGCCGCTACCCGCCCGTGCCGCTTAATAGCAGACGCGCCGAAGTATTCCCGTTCCGACCGCCGGTCCTATGTGGTCGGCAAGTCCGCGTTCAACGGAGCAGCGCTCTCCCGTCGTCTGCGCGAACTTGCCGAACGAGTCGAGTGACTTGATTCCGCTAAACCAAGAGGCGCGCTGTGCCAGGAAATGAGTCCGAAATCGCCGGAATCGTTGGCCGCAGTTCTGACCGCAGATGGCCGGCACCGACTGGCACCGTCCGAAACCATCCGACCCAAAAGCGCGAACAAATGAACGCTGTGGCACTCACTGGTACCGCCTCCGCCGGTTTCGTAAACCACAGGTCGTGGGTTCAAGTCCCACAGTCGGCTCAGAAAAATCGCGGTCTTTCGCGCATTGGCTCGCCTTTTTGATCTCAGTTGTGACCGCAACCAGACCCGGAGAATTGCCTTCTTCGGAGGGAGTGGTGCCCGTTCCCGCCCGGACCTTGTAGGTCGTCTCGACTCCCGATCAGATGCCTTCGTCCGTTATCTGCGGATGTGAACAGCGTTCTCTGATCATGCGCGTCCAGGCACGAGACACTCAATCGGAGTACGTCAGGCGTCTCACCGATGACGCTTTCCCCTCGCGTTTCTCCAGAGGCGTGAAAAAAAAGGTCAGCTGGACGTGGCCGGCTATTTCAACCCGGCCCGCGGCGCAGCCGTCGCCATACGCAGGCGAACAGAGGTGCCAGCCAATGGAGATCGACACCGCGAGCATGATCCAGACCACGGGTCGGTAGAGCGGACGACCAGGTCGACAAGCGCACCCTCTGCGCCGGGCGGCGTCTGCCAGAAGAAGGAGCAGCGCCAAAGGATGTCAGCGCAGTCGCGGCGTACCAGCGGAGAGAGGGCTCATCGGTCGGCCACATCGGCCACGAAACACCCCGACCGTTTTGGTACGCGCAGCGCTCCTTCTCGCTTGATGACGTGCCGCACCCTGCGTTCAAGGCTCGCGAGGAACGCCACGCGTCGGGCCGGGTCGATGTGGTCGATCCACATGCTCGCGACGTATGCGAGCACGGGCTCAGGAGACGGAAAGCTGAACGCGTCCTCATACACCGCGAGGCGTGCCTCCGGGAACACGTCGTGCACGAGCTCCGTGTCCTCGATCCCGAAACGCAACGCGACCGTCTGGCCGCCTTCGACCCCCGTCTCTGCGGCAGCCGCATCCGTGAGCGCAAAGAGCGGCTGCATCGTGGAGCGGCTGTTCGTCGCAATGACGACGCGGGCGCCCGCCTGAGCGACGCGACGGATCTCGCGGAGGGCCTGAGTCATGTCGCGCACGTGGTACAGGACGTGATTCGCCATCACCCGATCGAACGACGCGTCACGAAAGGGGAGCTGCTGCGCATCCGCACGCACGGCCGGCACCGCGACCTTCGCGAGCATTCCGGCTGAGGAGTCGATCGCGACGACACGCTGTGAGCGCAAGCGGTCGTGGTACTGACCGGGCCCAGAGCCGACGTCGAGAACACGATCGCCTGGGCGTGCGTCCAACAGCATCAAGACCCACTCGACCAATGGCTGCGGGTTCTCGCTGTAGCGCGCGTGCGTCTCGATACGCACACGCAGTTTCTGGTCGTCCGCGTATTGGAAGCGCAGGTATGCGGGATCGGCGAGCTGTGAGGCCATATCCACGAGCGCAGCGTAGGCGACTGGCGCCATCCGCCGTCGCGGTCCTTCGACGCTCAGAACAATGGTGTGCGGAACCAAAGCGGAAGCGAGACGCAAGTCAGCGAGAGTGTCTAGCCCCGGGCGCCACCTCAACGTCTCGAATCGAATCCTGATCGAGCAAATCGAGACGACTGAGCGTCTCGGGCATGTCGAAGCGCGCGAAGTAGATAGGCGACGGCAGCTTCTTGGAGTGTACGAGAGCACCACCTAGTGCCTCGAGGGAGCCCACGAGTTGAGCACGTAAGTAGTTCGCCGGAAACTCGGCGCGGAGATACCAGCCGGACGACTCGCTTGGATATGGAGCCCAATAGAGTTCGTCCTCCTCATAGAACTTGTTTTCGTAGAACACAGCAGGGAACTCGTGAATGGCGGCGCTGCGGTGTTCCCGATAGAGGATTGCCGAGAGGGTGCTTGCATCCAGCGGGCCCGATAGCGCATCGGGGAGGCGCTTCGCCATCTGGCTCAAGACGCGTCTCGCGTGCGCGCTGACAACTGTCGCGAGAATCTGATCCCTCCCTGGCCTCGCCGCGAAACCCGTCATCGACATCGCTGTGCACGAATAGACCCAACCACTCTCGCCGACGCGCAACATCGATTGGCGGCGTGCGGGCACGAGTATCGAGGCGATCTTCGAAGCGAGGGCGGCCATGTGTTTGCGAAGGGACCCGAGCCGGGCCGCACGCACGGCCGCGCTCGGCCGCGTTCGTCTCAGGTGGCACGCTGCGTGAGTGGTACGCGCGCCGAGCTCCCGAGGCCGTGCGCATGCCGTACCTCCAGCTGATGGAGACGGTCGCACCCGACCGCTACCTTCCCTTCGTCATACGCACCCGGCTGCTGTTCCAGAACGGTCGCGATGACGCCGTCTACACGCCGCAGGAAATCGACGACTTTCAGTCATCCGCCCGCTGCCGCAAGACGGTGAAGTGGTACGGCGCTGGCCATTGGCTGAACGAAACCGCGGTCGCCGAATGGGGACCTGGTTGATCGGCGAACTCGCTCTCGATTGAGTTCTCGGGCTAATGATCTCAGCGAGCCTACTGAGCGGTCACGCAACTGTTCGGCGTCCGCGCCCAATAGTTGTGGCTACTGCCTGTTGTGGGTGCGGCGTTTGACATGTGAGGGCGCGCGTCTCTCGTTCTGGTCATGAGCGAGCTACGCGGGCGGGGAGGAGCGAAGGCGTCGCGACCAATCGCCTTGCGACTGTTCGGCCCACTTCAGTCCTACGTAGTAGGCCCACTTCGCTGGCGGCCGCTCCAGGGTCCACGGTGGGCGTGAACGCGCCGGCACGTGTGCGAGCCCATCGATGAACCAGTCCATCGGTGGATTGGACTGATCGAGATTCCAACGACGCTTGCGGTCGGCGAGGAGTTGGATCCAGTGCTCGTCGAGCCAGGCGACCTGCTCGACGTTCATGAGCAGGCTGTCCGCGATGCTCAGGTCCGGAAACGCATCGCGAGAGAAACGCGTGGCGAGACCCTCGTCATACATCACCTCACGCAGCGGCAGCGAAATGCGGGCGTCCCAGATTGCCTCGGGACCGGCTACGTTCATCCGCCTGAGGAGGCTCGTCGTCCCGGGTAGCGCGTATCGAAGCGCATGCGCCAGCTCGTGGCTGACCGCGATTGGCAACAGCTTCAATTCGAGGTCCTGAAGCTCGCCGCCCGTCGCGCCGTGACCCAGCCAGTTCTCCAGCCATACAAATGCCAAACCGCGGTCCCCCCATCCGGCCGCACTTGCGTTGCTGCGGCCCGGCCCGACGAGCACGTACAACCTCACGTCAGGTCCGACCGGATTCAGGGCGAGAGCGCTCGAACAGACTCCCTCGTCGACCCCTTCATTACACGCATCGGCCAGAACGAATTCGCGGATCCGCTCCCGATGGCGAACGACCGGCTCAAGCGCAGTGCCGACCGTGGTCGGCGGCGCCCAGACGCCGAGCGCCGTGACCCCACTCGTACGTCGGCCTCCTGTTGGTCCACCCAACTGCGAAAGGCGCCCGTAGGGCCGGGAGCGAACAACCAGGTGAGCGAGTCGGCCGCGAGGTTGTGCACCGTGAACGCCATCGGCCACGGAGTCTACGGATGGAAAGCTCGGTGTACCTCTAACTGCGCTATCACAGCGATCTGATCCGCCGTCTTCCCATCCGTATCGATGGAAAGCTCGCTGCTGTCGAGCATCGCAGCTAGAGCGGAATACCTTTCATACCTGTCCAAGTACCAGGCTTGAGTTCGTCCGGCAGGTCGCTGCGAGTCCCCCCTGCACGCGCCGGAATGACTACGCGCTGACCCTGGCGTTCCTCACCTCGGCGTGCGCGCCTAGCGTCATCGAGCCCTGCGATGACGCGATTCATCTCAGCGCGGCTCCAGCGGGTCTTGCCGCGATCGGCCACGAGATGGCGGTCGGCGCCGGCGATACCTCGTTCATTCCTCCGACGACGGGGACCTGGAGCCAGGGGGCGCACTGGGACGGGACGCACGTTGACCTGAAGAACTATGTGCCGCCGGTGCGATCCTGGCCTCGGCGCAGTACGAAAAGTGCGATAACTCTTGATGACGGGACCCGCACTGGGACAGTGCGGGGCACCTTGGAAGAGTAGTTAGTTCGACGCCGTGAGCGCGCCGGTACGCCAAGGACCGGGAAAGAACCGCGGTCGGTGGTACCTTGCGTCGACATGCGCGATCAACGCTCGTCGAGGATCACTCTCGACGATGTCGCGGACGCCGCGCGAAGGGCGTGGAACCGTCTGCGCGACGAACTGCGGGCCATCCTCGGCGACGATCTTGTTGCCATGTGGGCCCATGGCGGGACAATCGCTGCGGGTCGTCAACCTCGCGCCGCTGACCTCGATACCTACGTGATCGTGAATCGCCGTCCCGATGAGGTCACCGCACAGAAGATCGAAGCAGCCCACGACGCGATCGCGCAGGAGCAGAGCGTGGAATGGGATGTGTGGTACGTCCTGGCCGACGATGCCCGTCGATCGGACGCCCCGCGCCACGCCTATCGCGAGGGACGGCGCGATACGTCCTGGGCAATCAATCGGGCGCATTGGCTCGCGGGGCGATACGTGCACCTATTTGGGCGGGAGCCGGCCGAGATCGTCCCCGCTCCGACCCGTCCGGAGCTTGACGTCGATCTTCGGCGGGAGCTCGAGCACATGGAGCGGCACGTCGCCGAAGGCGACACCGATCCCTACGAGGCCACGTACGCGATCCTCAACGGCAGCCGCATCCTCCACTCGATCGAGACCGAGAACGTTGCGATCTCGAAGCGCGAAGCCGGGGCATGGGCGCTCGAGCATCTCCCTTCCCGCTGGCATGCGACTCTTCGCGCCGCGGCGCGCGCGTACTCGGGCCAGGCGACTTCGAAGGACATCGCGCTGCTCACCACCGAGATGGCGCCGTTCGTCGCGATGGTCAGGGAGCGCCTACCTGCTGCCGCCGATGAGCCGGCAGCGAAGGGGCTTCCACGCTGGTCGGGTTATTGATGCGAATGTTCACTGCGTTCGGCGGACCGCCGCACCGATGTGCCGCCTCGTCGCGGACACACGCGCCGCGCGACAAGGAGACCAAACTCGCGCGCCACGGGCAGAGCGAAGTCGAAGCGGTCGATGTCGAGCGCGAGCTCCGCGTCGCGGCGCGGGAACCAGTCCGGCCAGCCTCGGAGGCGTGATCGCCTTTGAAGCCATTTGAAATCCTCTTCGTCGAAGCTGACCGACGCCTCGCCGTGACCTCACGGCGGCCGGTTGACCGTAGGCGTTCAACCGCCTCCTTCGGCCGTCACTGCTGACTACTTCTCGCCCTCGCGAGTCTGCTACGGCGGCCCGAGCTTCTTTCGCTCCGAAGAGCCTTCGATCCCGTTCCCTTGGTGCACTAGCCGTCCTCGGGCATGTCTCCGAGCAGGTACCGCGCCCCGCTTCCGCGCTCGGCCGCACGGTCGCCTGCGTTGAGAAGGCCGCACGTCTTGAGCGAGAGACAGCCGCAGCCGATACAGCTTGTCAGTCGCGTTTGCAGGGTTTCGAGCTCATCGATGCGGGATCTGAGCAGCGCGCGCCAGGACCGCGAGAGCAGGGCCCAATCCGCCTTCGTCGGGGTGCGCCGGTCGGGCAGCGTGTGAAGGGCTGTGGCGATCTCGTCGAGCGAGAGGCCGACCCGCTGCGCGGCCTGGATGAACGCGACGCGCCGGAGCGTGGGGCGTGCGTAGCGGCGCTGCCCACCCGCGGTGCGCTCGGATGCGATGAGGCCGCGCGATTCGTAGAAACGGAGCGCCGACGTCGCCACGGCGCTCCGCCGCGCGAGCTCGCCGATGGTGAGGTCGACCGGGAGCGCGGGCATGTCGCGAGGATAACAGTTGACTTAAAGTGCACTTGAAGTTCTAGCGTCCCGCCATGACCGCCACCCTTCCGGCGCTCGGCTACGCCGATCTGGGGTGGCTCATGGACTTGCAGCTTGGTGACGACAAGCACGCGGCGAGCGCCACGTCGACGCTCGACGTCATCTGGGTCCTCTACGACCGCATCCTGCGCATCGATCCCAGGCGCATCGATGATCCGGACCGTGACCGTTTTCTCCTGTCGAAGGGACACGGGCCGATGGCCTACTACGCGGTGCTCGCCGCGAAGGGCTTCATCGATATCGCGGCGCTCCGCACGTTCGGCCTCTACGAGTCGCCCCTCGGCCACCACCCTGATCGGAACCTCGTGCCCGGTATCGAGATATCGAGCGGCTCGCTCGGACACGGGCTCGGGATCGGCGTGGGCATGGCCCTGGGCCTTCGCGCGCGGCGCAGCCCGGCGCGCGTCTTCTGCCTGGTCGGTGACGCGGAGCTCGAGGAGGGCAGCAATCACGAGGCCATCGCCTTCGCCGGCCGCGCCGGCCTCGACCGCCTCGCCTGCGTCGTGGTCGACAACCGATCGTCCTCGCTGGGCTGGCCGGGCGGGATCGCGTCGCGCTTCGCGATCGAGAGCTGGTCGACCGCGACGGTCGACGGACGTGACCATGACGGGCTCGAAGCCGCGCTCGCCACGCGGCACGAGGACCGTCCGCATGCGGTGATCGCGGTCGTGGAGCCGAAGGCGTGACCAGCGTGACGAACGGGCCGATGCGCCGCCATCCCGACCGCGTGATCAACGTTGGCATCCGCGAGCAGCTCATGCTCGGCGTTGCGGGCGGCCTGGCTCTTGCGGGGCTGCGGCCGATCGTGCACTCCTACGCGCCGTTCGTCGTCGAGCGGCCGTTCGAGATGCTGAAGCTCGACATCGGGCACCAGGACGCCGGCGCGATCCTCGCGAGCGTCGGCGCCTCGTACGACTCGGCGGCGAGTGGCCGCACCCACGAAGCGCCGGAGGACGTCGCGCTCGTCGCGTCGCTCCCGGGATGGAGCGTGTACGTGCCGGGGCACCCCGACGAGGCCGAGCAGCTCCTGCGCGCGTCCGCCACCACCGACGAGCGCGCGTATCTGCGCCTCGCGGAGCAGGCCAACGCAGTCCCGAGATCGGTCGAGCGCGGACACATGATCATCGAGCGCCGCGGGCGCGTCGCGACGGTCATCACGGTGGGTCCACTCCTCGACCCGGTGCTCGAGGCCACCGCGGATCTCGACGTCACGGTGTTGTACGCGACCACGGCGCGGCCCTTCGATCGCGACGCGCTTCGCGCCGCGAGGAGCCCGCGGGTCGTGCTCGTCGAGCCGTACCTCGCCGGCACGTCGTCGTCGGAGATCGCGGAGGCGCTCGTCGACACGCCGCACCGGCTGCTCGCGCTTGGCGTTCCCAACGTCGAGCACCGCCGATACGGTACGTGGCGAGACCACAACGCAGTGCACGGCCTCGACGCGGCCGGGATCCGCGCGCGGATCCTGCCGTTCCTCGACGCCGCATGAAGGTCGGCCTCCAGCGCTCCTTTGTTCTGAGACTCGACGCCGGCTCCGCCACGCGGCGGAGAATGACCGTGTGAAGCTGAAGCCCCGCGACGAATGGGCGGAATGGCTACTTCACCGCCGTCACGGCGGCGATCCGGAGGCCTTGCGGAGGCAACTGGCCTGGCTCTATCCGATCCGTGACCGCGTCCTCGGCAACGCACACGTCCGCGAAGGTGACGTCGTCCTCGATGTCGGGTGCGGCGACGGACTCATCGCGTTCGGCGCGCTCGAGAAAGTGGGTCCTTCGGGGCGGGTGATCTTCAGCGATATCTCTCAGGATCTCCTCGATCATTCGCGCGCGCTCGCAGAGCAGATCGGGGAGCTCGAACGGTGCACGTTCGTCCGCGCCGGAGCGCAGGATCTCAGCCCGCTCGCGGATGGATCGGTCGACGTCGTGACAACGCGCTCGGTGATCATCTACGTGAAACCCAAGGAGCGGGCCCTTCGGGAGTTCTTCCGCGTGCTCCGGGCTGGAGGCAGGCTCTCGATGTTCGAGCCGATCAATCGCTTCAACGAGGCCCGTGCGGCAAACATCTCCTACGAGGGCTTGGACATGAGCCCGGTCATCGACATCTATACCAAGATCCGCGACTTCTACGCGGCCCTTCAGCCGCGCGAGAGAGATCCGATGCTCGATTTCGATGAGCGCGATCTCGTCGATCTCGTGGATTCCGCGGGCTTTCGCTCGGTCGAACTCGAGTACCACGCCGAGATCGCGCCGCCAAAGGAACCGCGGTCTTGGGAACGCGCGATTCGCAGCGCGTGGAATCCAAAGATCCCGACGCTTAAGGAAGCGATGCAGCGGCTGCTTACACCCGACGAGATCCAGCGCTACACGGACTACATGCGGCCACTCTTCGAGAGCGACGCTGGACGCTCTCGCAACGCGCACGCATTTCTCTGGGCGACGAAGTGAGTTTCGCCTGGTGCGAAGGGTTCCAGGATCTCTACATAGGCAAGACCCACAGCAAACCTCGCACAGTCAGTGGATCCGGGAACTCACGTCGATGTCGCGGTGCGACTGTGGTTCAGCGGGACCGAGAAACTGATTGGCGTCCCGAGCGTTGAAATCAAAGCCAGCTCCTAGATCGCGACTTACAGCTTCGCGGGAGCGCTTGCCCTCGTCGACTAACTCAGCTCCCGTGGATCGTTCGATAATCCGCTGGCCACGAGATTCCTTGAAGGTGGATTCGTCATGCTGCGGACCGTATCGATCCTGATTGTCGACGTAGGCAGTCTCGCGGCCTTGCTAATAATTGCGACACTCTTGGCGTCGAGCCTGGGCTCGCCGACGCTAGCGGGTTATGAATTCGCGCATTTCTTGGGAGTTACCACACTTCTTCTCACGCTCGCGGCGATCGTTCTCGTTTGGGCGCGTTTCATTGAGCGGAGCCGTCGCCATTCGTCCTGAGGTTCTTGGCGAGCTCGCTCGGGCGCGTAGAACGTCGACGTTTACGCCGTGTCACGTGTCGACGACCTTCAACGTGAACCGCAACTGCTCGTGTAGCGACCCGCGCAAGACGCCACGCGGGTCGCGGATGTACTGGCGCGCCTGCGCCGAGGACGATCGCCTTGACCTAAGCGCAAAACTGCCGAGCGACGCACGCTCGACCGGCTACGTATACAAAGGCGTCGCGGTCTACCTCAGCCCGGCAGAGCAAGACGAAGCCATCTACCTCGTGGGCGCGTAGCGACCGTTCCGCCCGGCGACCCGTGCACAAACGACCTCCGCGGTGATCAATTGGTGACGCTGAACACGGCGCGGAATTAGCCACGGACGGCGCGACTGTCGGCTGCGCAGACCACAGTTTGCCGGGATTCGATTCGACCCGAATCGCGTCTGCGGTTCGCTTGTCGTAATGAGCGCAGTTGCATCAGTGAACGACGGCCTCGGCAAACCAAGTCGACAGATCTCCACGTTGCTGTCCCAAGACGAGGATGCCGTTCGGCTCCGCAAAAAACCTATCGAAGTTCGGCTGGCGACCACCAGCTTCGGACACGGGGACCGGAACACTAACGAGATCGCCGCCGAAGGACAGCTGCGACCACTGCCGACCATCCACAGAAACCCATGCCGCTGTTGTCGTCGTCCCATCGCTCGCGCGCGCGACGCCGAGGATGATCGCCTGCTTCCCGTTGCTTTTGAGTGCGCCCGGCCAGTGAGGAGGCGGTCCGACGAGGCGCCAATCGTGCGCATCTGCAGACACCCAAAGCTGCGGGCTGCGCGGGTTCTCGGAGGGGTTCGTCGCATCGGAACCCAGAGCGACGTAGCCAGTTGCGATCCGGAGTATCTCGAGCAGCTGCGCGCCCGCCGCGGGTGCGCCCTCCACTTGAACTGGACTCCACGTCAGACCGTCCGCCGACCACCACGCCGCCGGTCGGCCCACTCCGGGCGTGCCCACCCCTCCCGAAGATTGGTCGGGCTCGCCATCCCGCCCCGCAGCGAGAAATCCGTCTGTAACCGTGACGACGCTGCGCAGGACGATATTCGACGACGGTGGCGGTACGCGCTGCCACGCGCCGCTATCGACGGACCGCCACATCGCCGGCGCGCCGCCTGCGTTGCTCCCGACGGCCACGACGGTGTCCCCACGCGCGACTGCCTGCGTGATGCTGGCATCGGAGATGGCGAGGCCAGCCTCCGGTTGCCACGCCCGGCCGTCACGTGAGGTCCACGCTACGACCGACGTCCGTGTCCCCCGCGGGTCGTCGGCGCGCACTCCCAGGGCGATGAGGCGCGTGTTC
>VBDX01000124.1 GCA_005881885.1 Chloroflexota bacterium | reverse complement strand
GCGCGATCGTGGGTGCGGCCGCGGTCATCGGGACGCAGGTCATCGTCGACGTGACGACGCTGGTCATCTTCCTCGCGGCGTTCCTCGTACTCTGGCGGACGAAGCTGCCGGAGCCTCTTCTGGTCGGGGCGGCCGGAATCATCGGCATCACCATATTCGCGGTCCGATGATCCGCACGGTCGTGTTCGTCTGCGAGCACGGCGCGTTCCGGAGCCGGATCGCGGCCGCGTACTTCAACTCCGCGGCGGCGCCATCACGGGACTCTCACGTTCTGGTGAACCCGTGTCGACGAGTACGCAAAGCCCGCCGGGCGTTTGCCCAGCGGGCTTGTGCCTCGAGGTCCGGTTACTTGACCACGAAGGCGATGTGCATCCCGAGCAGGTAGTGCGCGGGCTGGTTGCAGATGAGGACATAGTTACCAGGCGCGAGATCGAGCGTGAACGTCTTGGCCTGAGTCGGGTCGAGATCGCCGCTCTCGCCCTGGCTGCCATCCTCGGACATCTTGCCCGGCTCGTCCGGGTCCGGCGCGACCTTGTCCGCGGGCACGTCTGTCTTGAGCACCACGACCTCGTGGACCATCGTGCCGCCGTTCTTCACGTTGAAGGTGATCTTGCCGCTTGGCACAGTGGATTGGTCGAGCACGATCTTGCTGTCGGTGAGTGTGGCATTGACCGTCCTTGCGTTCGCGTTGACCGTCGTAGCGCCTGTTCCCCCCGCGGTTCCGCACGCGGCGAGGAGCAGGACCGAGACCGCTGCCGTTGCCAGAAGAGTCTTCACTTGTCCTACCTCTTGCCGGAGCACCCGATCGAGCGGATGGCGGCGTTTCGCCGAACCGTAGGGTGATTACCCGACGCCAGCGGGTGCCATTCGGACCTACCTGCTGCGCCGTTTGACCCGTTTCCTTGGGACCTCACGCGGAGGCTCGCGGCCGGGCAGTCGCGCGCCGGTGGACGTCGTTCAGACGCGTTGCGGATCGCTGCCTCACGCCGCCACAAAATGCGATCAGTTAGGCCGGGTCGCGGCGCCACGGACGAACTCCAGTCATCGCCTTCGGTAGGAACATCCCTAGGTTCCATCCGGCGAGTCCGGAGACGAGTGCGAGGCGCACAGATAGCGCGCCGGTTCGCCGCGCCACGACATCTTTTTGAGCGATCGTTTCATGGGGATTTTGACCATCGTTGTTCCCCCAATTGCCGTGATGGAAGCAGGAGACGGTGCGCTGAACAAGGGAACTAGAGTCTTTCGCGCTTCGCGCGCGCCACATGGAATCGCCGCCCCGTGATTTCGGTCGGCTTGATCGCAAGCCAGTGCGAGCGCTCGCCAGGCGCGGCGGGATGCACGGGCACCCAGCGGAGATGCTCGGCCACGCGACCGATGTTGGTCGTCACCTCCTCGGCGCGTCCCCTCGCGATCACGCTCCAGCCAATGCCTGATTCAGGGTCCCAACTGTCCACCTCAAACGCGACTGCCGTCTTCGGGACCGCTTCGAGCTTGGTGCCCGGACTCGTGCGGAAAACGATGACCGCGCCATCAACGCCGTAGTTGACTGGGAAGATCTCGATCCTTCCCTTGAACTCGAACGTAATGCGGCCTACCTCGCGGGTATTGAGAAGTAAGAGGCACTCATCTTCGGCGAGGACCTGTACCGAATCGTCAAACGGCATCGAGAAAGAGGTCAATCGGCGCGCTTCCGCACAACGAAGCGGAACGCATCGCCGAACTGGCTCGACTCAATCAAGTCGTTGCAGGTCGACACGCTCCAGAGCGCGAAGTCCTGCACGCTCGACGGATCCGTTGTGAGGACCTCCAGCAAGTCCCCTCGGCGAGCGTGGATCAATGCGTCCGCGAGTTCCAGAAGCGGCTGCGGGCGGCGGAGTCCTCTGAGATCCAGTTTGTGAGCGAAGACGACCGCCATCACTCGCTCGCTCCGCGAAACGATTGTCTGGCGTAGGGCACTTGGCACCTGACCCCACCCGTCAGGGCCGAGAGATCGACCTCAGCCGCGTACGGGCATCGGACGCATCGTTTGAGAGCCACATGTCGTTGCTCATAGGCGCAGAAGACCTGGCCTGCACAATCCGCGCTGTTCCACAGCAGGCGTGGAAGGGGCCTTCGCAGCTGAAGCCTGAGATCGCCACCGATTTTCATCACTCCGGGATCGTGGAGGGACGTCCGCGACCTGCCCAGGGCCGAAGGTCCCCGGTCCGGGAGCCATGTAGACCTACCTTGAATTGCTTATGCGGGGGAGTCCGGCCACGTGAGACCGCTGCGCGTTCTGTGCGCCTCCGCGGCTCGATCGGGGCTGATGCGGCCCTTTGTGGCCGTGAGCGTCCTGCCCGTGGTCCACAGACCCGCGGTGTCGGATGTTCAGAGTCAGAAGCGCGCATCTGCGCTCTTTGACCATTCGTGCGCGATCGCAACGTGGCGAGCGAAGCGCGCGCTGTCACCTGCGCGGTCCGCGCGGTCCGGATGACCTTCGGCGCACCGGAGGGCCGAACGGCCTTTCAATTGGGACCGGACGGCCCTCGTCGCCGACGGCGCCGCAGTCGCAGGATCGGGCGCGAGTCCAGTGTGAAGAGCTATCTCGTCGAGTTCATCGTCGTGCAGCCTCGCGGGAGCGCGGTCGCGGTCCGCCAGCTCCTTACGAAGCGGCTGCCCTGGACACGCGAGCTCGCCGTCGCCGAGGCCGACGGCGTCCTGAAGGTCCGCGTCAGCACCGAACGACCCGAGCTGGCGGTCCTGACCGGTGTCGAGTGCGGCACCCTGCGCGACGTCGTGGTCGAGTCTGAGGTCGTGAAGCGTGCCGGGGGCTAAGGGCCACACGAGCCTCGTCGTGTCGCGCGACAGAGGCCGAGTGCGCGACTGGGGAAGTGAGCTTGAGCGCGAGGGCGTCCGCGTGGTTCGCTGCGCGGCACGAAACTGTCCACAGCTTGGCGGCGGTGTCTGCGATGTTCTCGCCGGGGCCGACGCCGCTGTTTACGACGAAGAGACCCTCGATCCTGAGCTGTTTCTGGGCCTTGTGCGTGCCCGGCTGCGCCCCACCGTGCTCTTCGCTCGCGACATTCCGAGGGACGGTCGGCACCACGCGAAGTTCACTCGCGTCTTGGACCATCGCGGCGCGGCGACGATCTTCCCGCACCTGCGATAACGCTTCCGAATGGGAACGTGAGGAGTAGGGCCGAAGGTCCCGGCGCCCCGGAGTCCTGCGGACCTAGCCGCGCGACTCACCGCCCTGCAGGCTGTGGTTCGTGAGAGCGCCCAGAGTGCTCGTCGCGTACGACGGATCGGACCAGGCAGCGATGGCGCTTGAAGCCATGGCCTGTGTCGACTGGCCGGCGCGCACACGGATCCGCATCCTCGCCGTGCGAGACTCCCACCTTCGCTTCCTACGACCACTTGTGGACGACCTGCTCCTCTGCGAGCGCGAGCGAGACGTCGCTAGCTACGCGAAGCGACTCTCAGCACGGCTCCCTACCGGCGTCTCCGTCGAGCAGCGCGTGGTTCGCGGCCCGACCGTGCCGACGATCATCACCGAGGCGGAGGCCTACGACGCGGACCTCGTCGTCCTCGGCAGTCGCAATCGCGGCCCGGTCCGCTCTGCCGTGCTCGGTTCGGTCGGACGCGAGCTCGTGGCGCGGGGCGAATGGCCGGTTCTCATCGCGCGCGGCGAGCACCTCGACCGTGTTCTCCTCGCCCACGACGGCACCGACGCGGCGCGTACCGCGGTTCGCCTGGTCGGGTCGTGGCCGATCTTCTCGCACGCGGCAGTTCGGATGTTCTCGGTCGCCTACACCGCGCCGGGTCCCGCCACGACTCAGATCCTGACGGCGGCGGCGCTCGACGAATCGGATCTCATCGTTCTCGGATCAGCGGCCGCGCATGGCTTGGACCGCGTGCTGCACGGCGACCTCGCGGATGATCTCGTCCTGCACGCGCGGTGCTCCTTGCTCATCGTCCCGGCCGACGCGCGGGTCGACCTGAGGATCCCGGAGCCCTCCCTCACCGCGTAGTCCGCCACAACGAAGACGCCGACGCGCCGGCCGTTTTGTAAGGGACACGTTCGTCGTGAGTTCGCACGTGTTGCGCGCGAGCGCGAGTTCCTAGTCCGGCACCGCGAGGAAGTTCACCAGAAAGCCCAGGATCATCGTGAACCACATCAGCCCGACCACCAGGAACGCCCTGCCGCGCTTCCGCCAGTCGAACGCGGCCTTCCAGCTTTTCAAAATGGCGACAGGCCCTTTCGGCCAATCGCGTCCGCGCTGCTGAGTGCGTGGTCCATGCCTTTTCTGGTGACGTATGCCGATGTCCGCATCGCCGTTAATCGCTCGGGGGAGAGCGGGCGGAGCGCTTAAGGGCGCGAATCCCGCGGCTGATGCTCCGTAGGGCGCGGACGGCTCGCCGCCATGAAGAGACGCGCCGCGAAGGTCCCGACCGCGACCGCGATCAGGATCAGCACGGCAATCGTGATGAGCAGCTCGGGCGACGCGCTAGTCATGGGCCGAATCGTCGGGTCGGTAATTGCTTCGCGGTAGGGCCGAACGGCACCGCTGCGAGGGTCGGGAGCCTTCTTCGACCCAAATCCCTACTCGCTATGGACCCTCAGGGGTCGCCCGGCCCGGCGAGATGGGCCAGACGGCCCTGTTGACAAGCCTCGTGGCCGAGCAAAGTTGCACTGGAAAGGAGGTCAAAAAATGGCAGCTCTCATCAAGAAGAACACCGTCATCGCGGACCCGCCTATCGCTCGATTCCTCTTCTCGGACACGCGTATGGCCGTCGTCTGGCTGATCGTCCGAATCTACGTCGGATACAGCTGGCTCGACGCGGGCCTGCACAAGGTCCTCGACACCGGGGCCGGCACCAATTACATCTACGACGGCAGAGGCATCCTCGCCTTCTGGCAGAGGATCGCGGCGATCCCCGCCGCGCCCGCCAAGCCGGTCATCACCTACGACTGGTACCGCAGCTTCATCCAGTTCATGATCGACAACCACTGGGAGGTCTTCTTCGGCAAGGTCATCGCCTTCGGCGAGACCGCCGTTGGCGTCGCGCTCATCCTCGGTGCGTTCATCGGCATCGCCGCGGTCGGCGGCGCGTTCATGAACCTCAACTTCATGCTCGCGGGAAGCGCGAGCACCAACCCGGTCCTGCTCCTGCTCGGCTTCCTCCTGGTCCTCGCGTGGAAGACGGCCGGGTACATCGGACTCGACCGCTACCTGCTCCCGATCCTTGGCACGCCGTGGAAGGCGCCGCGAGCAGCGATCAAGACGGGCGGCGCGGCGGTCCAAACGCCGCAGCTGGCGTGACCAGCTCCGCGGTGCAGCGGCGCGAGAGGGGCGAGGCTGATCGCTCCTCCCGCCCGCTGTCCATTCTCGTGATGAGCGCCGATGGGAAGCGTCGCGGGGACTGGGCGAAGTTCTTCGAGGATCAGGGAATGCAGACGATCCGCTGCGGCGGTCCGCAAGCAACGAGCTGCGCGCTCGAGGTCTCGAACCGCTGTCCGCTTCACGAGCATGCCGACCTCATCTTCTACGACGAAGAGAGCATCACCCCGGCGCTCGAGGAGCAGCTCGACCTCATCCCGCTCTCGACTCCGGTCGCGTACGCGCGAACCATGCGGACGCGGCTGGGAGACGAGTATCCGGTTACCGAGCGAGTGCGTCCCGCTGCCCGCCCCCTGCGACCTTCCCGATAATCGATGGTCTGAGCGAACTCGGAAGCTCGCCCACGCTTCCCACGAGGCTGCGCGTCGCGGGCTTCGTTCTTCCGTCTGTGCTCATCGCGCTGCTCGTGGCCCTCGACTTTGTGCTCGAGCCGATCCTCCAGCCCGCATACGCCCATCTCGTGCTCATGGTCGTCGGGATCGCCGGCGTGCTCGCGTTCTCGACGGCGATCTTCGGTCGCTTGACTGAGCTCTACCGACGTGACGCCGAGCAAGCCGCCCGGCTGCGGGCGTTGAACGTCGCCGGCATGGCGCTGGCCGCGGAGCTTGAGACCGCGTCGGTCCTCCAGCGTGTTGTCGATCAGGCGCGCGCGGTCGCGGACGCGAAGTACGCCGCGCTCGGGGTGTTCGACGAGAACGGAGACGTCGAGCAGTTCATTACCTCGGGCATCACCGCGGAAGAGCGCGCCCGCATCGGACCCCTCCCGAAAGGCCGTGGGCTACTCGGCGTGCTGCAGCACGAGCAGGCGACGCTTCGCCTGCGTCGGATCAGCGACCACCCGAAGTCGGTCGGTTTTCCCAAGGATCACCCCCCGATGACGAGCTTCCTCGGGACGCCGATTCTTTTCCGTGGCATCTCGCTTGGCAACCTCTACCTCACCGAGAAGCAGGGCGACACCGAATTCAGCGGCGACGACGAGGAGGCTATCCGGACGCTCGCGGCGCAGGCGGCGATCGCCATCGAGAACGCCCGACTCTACGAGCAGCTGGGGCGCGTGTCGGTCGATGAAGAACGCCACCGCATCGGCATGGAGCTTCACGACGGCGTCATCCAGTCCCTCTACGGCGTGAGTCTCCAGCTCGAGGACGCGGCCGAGCGAGTCGCCAGTGAGCCCGCCGCGTCGGCCAAGGTCCTGGGGCGCGCCGTCGACCGCCTGAACGCCTCGATCGCGGACCTCCGCAACTATGTGCTGGGCTTGCGGCCGGTCCGCGGAAGCGAGCGGCCGCTCACGGAGTCGCTCCCGAACCTCGCGGCCCAGGCACGGACGAACGCACTGCTCGACATCGATGTCTCAGTCTCGCCAGACGCCGCTGCGGCGCTTGATTCGAACCGTCGGGAAGCCGCGTTCTACATCGCTGCCGATGCGCTGGGGAACGTCCAGCGGCATGCCCGCGCGCGTCACGCGTGGCTCCGCCTGTTTGCCGAAGATTCGACCGTCGTCCTTGAGGTCAGAGATGATGGCGTGGGGTTCGACTACGAGCGGGCTGTGGACGGCCACGGCTTGCGGAACATGCGGGAGCGCGCTTTCTCGGTCGGCGGACGCCTGCACGTCGCGACCGCGCCCGGGCAGGGCTCCCGGGTACGCTTCGAGCTGCCGATGCGCGAACAGGCCAACGCATGACCGCCGCGAACTCGACGAGAGTGCTTCTCTGCGATGACCATGAGGTCGTCCGCGAGGGCCTGCGGACGCTGCTCTCGCGACATCAGGACATCGCTGTCGTCGGCGAAGCCGGCACGATGGCCGAGGCGATCGAGGCGGCGGCGAAAGCCAAACCTGATGTCGTGATCATGGACGTGCGCCTGCCCGACGGCAGCGGCGTTGAGGCGTGCCGCGCGATCCGCGAGGCCCGACCGGAGACGCGGGTGATCATGCTCACCTCCTACGCCGACGACGAAGCGCTCTTCGCATCGATCATCGCGGGCGCATCGGGGTACCTGCTGAAGCAGACACGCGGCCAGGCGGTTGTCGACGCGATCCACGCGGTGGCGCAGGGCCGTTCGCTCTTGGATCCCGATGTCACCGGCAAGGTCCTCGAACGCGTACGGCGCGGCCGCGATCAGGAGGACCCTCAGCTCGCGTCGCTTACCGAGCAGGAGCGCAAGGTGCTCGAGCAGCTCGCCGAGGGCAAGACCAACCGCGAGATCGGGACCGTGCTCTTTCTCTCCGAGAAGACCGTGAAGAATTACGTGAGCCGCATCCTCGACAAGCTCGGACTCTCACGGCGGGCGGAGGCGGCCGCCTACGTAGCGAAGCACCGACCGAAGTACTAGCGCACCAACCGTAGGGCCGAATGTCGGAGGAGATGGGCCATCTGGCCCTCCTCGTCGCATCAACGCTTCCGTACGTTCGTCCCCAATGGATCCGACGAAGCCTGCAGTTGCCGACAAGGAAGACGACGATCGCACCGGTCGGATCGCGCGGCGCGTCCTCCTCGCGAATGTCGGCGTCGCGGCCGCAGGCTCATTGGTAGTCGCCGGGCTCGCGCTCACCGGGCGGGGCGCCGCCGCCTATCAAGCACCGCCGGCTACCCCTGGCCATGTCCACAGCGGCGCGAGCCCCACGCCGTCGCTGGCGCCCGGCAAGACTGCCGCGCCCGCAGCGACCGATCACGACGCCGTGCACAAGGCGGTGACCGCGGCGTTCCCGGCCAAGACCCAGGGGCAGGGACTCCAGGAGCTGCCCTCGCGGGTCGTCGACGGCGTGCGCGAATTCGATCTGACGTGTGGGAACGTGCGTTGGGAAGTGACGCCGGGTCAATTCGTCGACGCCGAGGCGTACAACGGCCAGGTGCCTGGACCGATCATGCGGGTGACGGAGGGCGAACGGGTTCGCGTCCGCGTCATGAACCAGCTCGCTGACAGCACCGCGGTGCACTGGCACGGACAGCGGGTGCCCAACTCGATGGACGGCGTGCCATTCATCACCCAGCCTCCGATCAAGCCGGGCGAGACCTTCACCTACGAGTTCACCGCCAGTCCGTTCGGCAGTCACATGTACCACTCGCATCACAATGCGACCGAGCAGGTCGGCCGGGGGATGCTCGGGCCACTCCTCGTCGCACCGCGCGACTCGCGGATGGATCCCAAGTACGACAAGGAAGAGCTGTTCATCTTCAACGATTCCCTCGGTGGGCTGACCATCAACGGCAAGGGCTTCCCCGCGACGTTCCCCTACACCGCCAAGCTCGGGCAGCGCATCCGCTTCCGGTTCATGAACGAGGGAACGCAGATCCACCCGGCGCACCTGCACGGGCTGACGTTCGAGGTCTTCGCCCGCGACGGCTACCCGCTGCCCGCGCCGTTCCGCTGCGACACGTTGAACGTCGCGCCGGGCGAGCGCTGGGACGCGATCGTAGTCGCCGACGCGCCGGGCGTATGGGCGTTCCACTGCCACATCCTGAGCCACGCCGAGGGAAATGCGGGCATGTTCGGGATGGTCACCGCTCTCATCGTCTCGAGCTGACCACGCATTGGGCCGAATGCCACAGCCTCAGTGAGCCCTGTGGCTCTTTCGTCGTCGATTGGCCGCGCGAACCTTCGTACGAAAGGAGGTGATTTGAGATGTTCGACGGACTACTTGTTCTGGGCCTCGCGCTGACCTTCTTGGGCGCGTGGTTCTTCGCGATGCAGCGCGCGCTCGCCGGGCTCGATTGGTAGGGCCAAGTCATAAGACGAGAACGAACGGTTCTCAGGCCGCATCCCCGAAGGAAGAAACAACTCTATGACTGTCGCGTTGCCACTCACGCGAAGCCTGAAACTCGCATACGTCGCGTCGATCTTCATCGCCGTCGTCATGACGATCGTGTCCGTCGCCGGGCTGCTGCAGTGGAGCCGCGCGTCGCTCACCGATCAAGAGCGCAAGGTGCTTGAGAGCCTTGCCGAGGGCCACACCAACCGCGAAATTGGGGAGAAGCTGTTCCTCTCCGAGAAGACGGTCAAGAACTACGTGAGCCGGATCCTTGACAAGCTGGGTCTGTCGCGGCGAGCGGAGGCCGCAGCGTACATGGCAAAGCACCCGCCCCGGCTCTGAGGCGCCGGCGCCGTAGAGGAACTGAGCGGCGCGGCTCGCGACGATTACGAGCTACGCGCTCTCGGCTTCTCTCTCTCGTCACCTTCTGGACGATGATCGTGGTGTCCGAGACGATCGCGGTCTTAACAACTGTGCGGCAGTACAACTAAGAGAATCGGAGCCCGCGGGAAGATCGCGCATAGCCCGGCGGAATGAGTCGCGCCGAGGCTGGCACGCTGGATGCGGCGACCCAGGACCGTTTTCGGGCCCCGCATCGGGCAGCACTGGAGGAGGGTCATGGCAACCAAGTTCGTGACATCCGCGGACGGTACGCGTATCGCGTACGAGACGATGGGACAAGGAGCGCCTCTCGTGTTCGTGTGGGGCGCGCTCGGTGTGCGTTCGTCCCCGTTCGCGAAGACGATGCGCGAAGAACTCGCAAAGGACTTCACCGTGTTCGACTACGACCGGCGCGGTCGCGGCGAGAGCGG
This sequence comes from Chloroflexota bacterium, assembly GCA_005881885.1. GTDB lineage: Bacteria > Chloroflexota > Limnocylindria > P2-11E > P2-11E > 3-1-20CM-2-70-9. The sequence continues at coordinate 24,738 of VBDX01000124.1, read as the reverse complement.
CGACACCAAGCCGTATGCCGTCGCCCGCGAGGTCGAGGATCTGCGCGCCGTGTGTGAGGCCGCGGGCGGACGGCCGTGTGTCGCCGCAACCTCGTCCGGCGCGGCGCTCGCGCTCGAAGCTGCGGCGAGCGGCGTTCCGATGAAGATGCTCGCCGCGCACGAGCCGCCCTACATGGTGGGAAACCCAAAGGATGCGCCTGATCCGGACTACGAGCAAAAGATGAACGAGCTCATCGCGCGCGGCAAGCGCGACGAGGCGGTGAAGTACTTCATGCGAACCGTGGGCGTGCCCGGCGTGTTCGTCCTTGTGATGCGCTTCATGCCGTTCTGGAAGGACGCGGTGGCGGCCGCGCACACGCTGCCTTACGACGCCGCCGTCATGGACGGGTTCGCGTTCCCCGAAAGACGGCTGCGCGAGATCCGCGTGCCTACGGTGGTCCTCGTGGGCGGTAGCACCACACCGACGCTGCGCGCAGCGGCCGACGCGACAGCGCGCACGGTCCCCGGGGCCACCGAGCGGGTCATCCCGAAGCAGAACCATGGCGTCAAGCCGGCAGCCCTGCGTCCGGTGCTCGTGGAGAGCTTCCGCGCTGCGACGGACAGTGGAAGCCCGAACGCTGTGAGCAAAACGGCCTAGGGTTACGCACCCACCGGTACACGGCGACGCTGCGAAGGCTCGGCAATGGACGATCACCGTCGCCGATGCGGCCGATGCGTCAATGGTCGACACGATCTCGGTCATCGTCGCCGCCCCGAGCGACGAGGGTGATGATGAAGACGATGTTGGACAGGCGCCGGATTCGGCCGGCGACTGGACCGGAGTCGTCAGTTGTGGCCTACGGCTGCCGTACAGGTAGTCGAACGGTGAAGGTTGAACCCTGCCCAAGGAGCGAGGACACAGATACTGAGCCACCCATCATTTCTGTGAAGCGCTTGACCAGCGCCAGGCCCAATCCGCTTCCCTGCTGCTTGCGCGAATACTCGGCGCCGACTCGTTCGAACTCCGTGAACACGTTCGCCACCTCGTCCGGAGCGAGACCGACTCCCGTGTCACTGACGGCGATCTCGACGCGGTCGCCGCCGTCAACATTGACTCTCGTCGTGATCCGCCCACCCTCGGGCGTGAACTTCACAGCATTGCCGAGGAGGTTGAACACGATCTGCTTGACTCGGACGGGGTCTTGGTACATCAGCGGGATGTCTTCATCGATCTGAAGGGCGAGCTCTTGCGCCTTACTCGTCGCGAGCGCGCTGACAACGGAATGGACGCCGCGAAGCACTTCCGCAAGATCGAACTCCTGCGGCGCGAAGTCCATCTTGCCGGCCTCGATCTTCGACAGATCCAGGATCTCATTGACGAGCTGCAGCTGGAGCTTGCCCGACGACACGATGTCCGCCACGTAGTCCTTCTGCTTCTCATTGAGGGGTCCGAAGGCCTCGGTCTCGAGCACTTCGGAAAATCCGATGATGGCGTTCAGCGGTGTTCGCAGGTCGTGGCTCATGCTCGCGAGGAACCGTGACTTGGCGGCTGTCGCGTCGGCGAGCTCGAAGTTCACCGTCGCGAGGGCTCGCCGCTGCCGGCCAAGTTGCTGCGCTCCACGTCCGACCAGGAATGCGGCGATCAACGCCACCGCGACGAGCGCCACGCGAAGCGCGAGAAGCTGATTCAGGGTCGCGCCGAGCTCGGTCTCGAGAAGGTCGGGGGAGCGTGAGGCCATGACGCGCCACGGCAGGTCGTCGAGCGGAGCGACTCCGAGGAATCGGCGGGAGCCGAGCACCGGATCGTTCCCTTCGAATGCACTCCGTTGCGTCGCGAGTGCAGCCACGGTCGCCGGTCGGTCCGAGACATCTCGGATGTCCTGCCCCGGCGCCGATGCCTGCGTCAGAAGCCGGCCGCGGTCGTCCAGGACGTAGATGTCCGCGGACGGAGTGAGCGAGGGCTGCAACCATTCGGCGATGTCGCGGAGCCGGATCTCGACGATGACCGCTCCGATGAATGGATTCACCGAGCGGCGGACGGGAGCGGCGATCGCGATCCGTTGGCTCTCGCCCGGGCGAGCATCGACGACGCCAACCGTCGTCTCCTGTCGTTCCTTCGCGCGTTTGAAGTACGTCCCATCCGCGACGGGCGCCGACGGCGTGCCCTCCAGAGGGATGCCCGAGACGTCCACGATCGTGACCTCCGCGGCATCGGCGCCGAGCGAAACGCGGATCTCATTCGCCTTCGAGCTGAGGACGGCTTGGTCCCGCGCCTGTAACGCGTTCTGAAGATCGAAGCTGGCTGCTGTCGCGGCCGTCAGCTGCATCGATTTGCCAAGACGTCCACTGGCCACCGCCGAGGCCCGTTCTGCCGCCGCGCTCGCCGCGTCGAGCTCGGCCTGTCGTATCCGCCCGCGCGTATCCAACGCCGAGATCTCGCCGAGGACGAGCACGGGTACGCCGATCACGAGAATGGCCGCGAGGACGACACGGCGGGGGTCCTCGAGCCATTCGATAAGGCGATCTTCGATGCCACGCAGCGCCACCGGGACGGTAGGCAAGTATGCGGTGTCTGTGTGCCGTGGCCAGCGATCGCGCTAGCAAGCCGGCGTAGCCTGTCCGCCGTGAGGATCGCCGGAAAGATCCTGGTGGTGGCGCTGGTGGCCTCGGCCTGCACGTCGAGCTCACTCCCCGTCGCGTCCGCGAAGGCAGCGGATGCTCCGGTTCGCGGTGGCCGTGTCGTTGTGTCGCTCCTCAGCGACGTCACGAGCCTGGACCCTCTACGCGTGTCCGACGGCGCCCAATTCGACACCGCCGGTCTCGTCACCAGCCAGATCTACGACACGCTCGCGATCGCCGATCGCAAGACGGGCGAGATCCTCCCCTGGCTCGCAACGTGGACGACAACGGATGGCCGCACGTACGAGTTCGACATAGCCGCGAATGCGGTCTGGTCCGACGGCCAACCCGTCGTGGGCCAGGACTTCATCACGGCGATGAAGGCGCTGGCGCGCTCGAAGAAGGGGTTCGGGCGTGCCGTGGTGAACCGCATCGAGGGCTTCCCCGACTACTTTCAGGGCAAGGCGTCGACGATCTCCGGCCTCCACGCGCAGGGGAAACACCTCACCATGCGGTTCGAGGCCGTCTTGTGTGCCGCCCTGAACGTGCCCCTACAGACGCCGCCTCTGCCGACGCAGGTGTTCGGCCGATACCTCTCCGACATCGACCTTACGAAGAACACTGATGACGCCCCCGAGCATCTGGCTCCGCCCGTGAGCAGCGGGCCATTCCTCTTCACTGGCTGGCGGCACGGTGAGGAGATCGTGCTGCGAGCCAACTCGCGTTATTGGAAGGGCCCACCCTTGGTGGACGAGATCGCGTTCAGGAACATCGATCGCACGACTCTCCGCGCCGCATTTCAGAACGGCTCGCTTGACATCGTATTTGGGACGCTCCGCGACCTTGACGTCGCAACGTGGCACCAGTTCGACAGTGAGAAGTCGGTCCGCGTGATCAGATTTCCGACTCCTGGATACACGTATGTGGGCTGGAACACGCGTAGCCAGACCGTCCCCGCGTTCCAGGACAAGCGGATCCGTCAGGCGCTGGCGTACGGCCTCGACGTCGACCAAGTGGTCCGGCAGATCGTTCAAGGAGAGGGCGGTCCTACACGCCAGCACATGACGCTCACGTCGTGGGCCTACACCGAGGGGCTGAATGACTATCCGTATGACCCCGCGAAGGCCGAGGCCCTCATCCAGTCCGCTGGGTACCTGAAGGGAACCGATGGGATCTATGCGAAGGATGGCCGCCCGCTGGCGTTCACCCTCGTGACCAACGACAACAACCCGGTCCGCTCGCCATTGGTCCAGTTCGCCGCCGACCAGTACCGCGCGATCGGCGTCCGGGTGACCCCGAAGCTCGAGCAATTCAACTCACTTGTGAACAGACTGACCAACGGCGATCCGACGATCGAGGCGTTCGTGCTCGGCTTCGTCAGCAGCGGCGATCCGAACCCCGCCCCGGTGTGGTTCTCCAAGAGCCAATCGGCACCGGGCGTGCCCGCCAACGGCGTTGGCTACGTGAACCCTGAGCTCGACAAGGCGGTGGACGATGGACGCCTCGGCCCGGATTGCAGCCTCACCGCGCGGAAGCGCGCATATGACGCGTTCAATCGGATCCTGAACGAGGATCAGCCGTACAACTTCCTGTTCTGGCAGAACAGCTTCGTCGTGACGTCATCGCGTGTCCGCGGGCTTGTCCCCGGGACGTACGTTCCGCTGCCCGATGCGCATCTCTGGTGGCTCGCGCCGCAGCGGTAGATGATGCTTGGCGATGTCGCGCGAGCACACTGTCTGGCGCGCCAAGCGTTCGATCTGAAGAACCAGATGTCGCCAGTTCGATCCTGGCCCTCGGCACAGAGTCAGCTTCCTGGGAAATTCGTGAATGCGTGCGCCCGCGCTGACCCAGTGGGCCGTGTGAACCAAAGTGCGTGAGGCATACGCCGTGAGGTCCAAATGACGGAGCCGTCGGCGGCAGCGTCGCTTCGATCCGGAATGGTGTCAGCCCTCGATTCGTCGGCCAGTTCCTTATCAGCCTTGCGAAGTCACTTGGATTCTCAGCGCGTGCGTCTTATGGGTGGCAAGCGCAGTCCTCAGCCCACCGCTTTCTTCACGAGTGCGCTGATGCGTGCCTCTGTGGCGACGGTCAACTCCTTCAGCGCGAAGGCGACCGGCCACAGCCCGCCTTCGTCGAGACTCGCCGCGTCGCTGAAGCCAAACGTCGCGTACCTGCTCTTGAACTTCTGCGCGTCTTGGAAGAAGCAGACGACCTTCCCGTCCTTGTAGTACGCGGGCATCCCGTACCAGAGTTTCGGCGAGAGGACCGGCGCGCTGGCTTTGACGATCGCGTGGACCCGCTTGGCCATGGCGCGATCCGAGTCCGCCATTTCGGCGATCTTCGCGAGCACGGCGCTTGCGTCCTCCTCTTTGCTCGCGACCGACTTCCGCTCCTTGACGAGCTCCTTCATCGCAGCTCGTTCCTCGTCCGTGAGTACGCCGCGCTTCTTGTTGGTCGCGATGGCGCTCTTGGCGGACTTTTGCTCGTTCTTCGTTGGGCTCATGGAAACCTCCTCCAGACCTCGCGTCGCGAGGCGGGCTACTCCGCGTATGGTTGATCGCTGCCTTGCGCGCTGTAGCCGACCCTCCAGACATAGCCGTCGGGGTCTGCGAACGAACCGCCATACCCGCCCCACTGCAGCTTCGCGGCGGGCTTCAGGATCTTGGCGCCGGCCTTCTTTGCTTCGTCGATCACCTCGTCGACTCGCTTCTCGCTGCGAACGACGTAGTTCATCACAAGGCCCGGAAAGCCGCTGCCCCGCGGGTTCACGCCGACGTCCGCCGCGAGGCCCTCGCGCCCGTAGAAGCCCACGAGGGACCCCCCGTGCGGGACGAAAAACACTGAGATCTTGTAGTCGTTCTGGATCTTCCAGCCGAGGCCTTCCGTGTAGAAGCGCTTCGACTTCTCCATGTCATTGACGCCCAGAAGGATCGCGCTGACGTGCGCATTCATTTCGCGCCTCCTCATCTAGATATTGAGAGCGCTTAACCCAGCCTATTTGTGAGCCGCTTGCGCGCTTGCAACGTACGCGGCGAGCGAGTCGAGTGTCTGCCGCGCGCCTTGTGCGGCGTAGAACTTCGCGACCTTCTCATCGCGCTCTTCCTTGCTGCCGAAGAGCAATTGCAGTGTCGCCTCGGTCGTGTTGCCACGCTCGACGAGCGTGAGGGTCGTCTTCACCGCGTTCGGGTCGTCCTTCTTCAGTGAATACATCCAGACGATGCGCTCCGGCGGCACGATCTCCGTCCACACCCAGTGGTTCGGATAGGCCCTGCCATCGGGGCCCTTGATCGTGGCGTCCCACACTCCGCCCGGCTTGAAGTCGAACGCGTGCGTGGTGATCTTGCTGCCCGCCCACGGGGCACACCACTCGGCGAGGTGGTCCGCGCTGGTGAATGCGTCGAAGACGAGTCGCCGGGGGCCCTCGATGATGCGCGTGACGACGATCTCGCGGTCCGCCTCGTTATTACCTTCGCTTGCCATCTGCATGCTCCTTTTGCTGAAGCTTTTTCACGTACTCGTTAAGCCGGTCGAAGTTCTCGTTCCAGTACTGCTCGAAGCCAATGACCCATTCGTGCATCGGCTCGAGGCCGCGCGCGTCGAGGCCGTAGAGCCGCTGCTGCCCGGCCTCGCGGACCCGCACGAGCCCCACTTCGCGAAGCACGCGCAGGTGCTTCGACGTGCGCGGCTGCGTGATCCGCAGTGCGCGTGCGAGCTCATTGACCGAACGCTCGTGCCCCTTCAGAAGGACGAGAATCCGCCGCCGCTGCGGCTCGGCAACTGCGTTGAACGCATCAGAGGTCGTGGCGGCTCGTGCCATGAACCAAATATATGTCCATATCGGCATGTGTCAAGACTGAAAGCACGGAAGCGCGGCACCTCCACCCAGTCGTCCTGGCGGATCGCGTCGAGGTGATGCGGAGCCCTCCCGACATTCGAAGCAACAGATGCGCGAGCTGTGCTGGCACTGAAAACGCCGACACAATGGACGGGTGGAGGAACAGGTCCTCGGTGGCAACGTGAGCGCCGCCGTCAAAGTGGGCGACACCGTCCGCCGCAGAGCAGGGCCCTGGACACCCGCGGTGCACGCGCTCCTCGCACACCTTCACCGCGTTGGCTTCGACTCGGCGCCCGAGCCGCTCGGGATGGACGAGCGAGGCCGCGCAGTCCTGAAGTTCATCCAGGGCGACGTACATCAAGGGTGGCCCGAGCCGATGCCAAGCTGGATCTACGAGGACGACGTCACCCTCGTCGGGGCTGCCCACCTACTGCGGCGCTATCACGACCTGCTTGCCACTTTCACCCCGCCGCCGGACGCTCGATGGCGCATCGTCGCGCCGGGCGCGCATGAGGTCATCTGTCACAACGACTGGGCGCCGTACAACGCGCTCTTCGACGGTCACCGTCCGATCGCGATGCTCGATTGGGATAGCGCCGGACCGGGTAGCCGCGTCTGGGACGTCGGACTGTCTGCTTACACCTGGGTGCCGCTGTATCCGAAGCTCGACAGCAGCAATAACCCAGTCGTGCCTCTGCCAATGCGAGCGTCGCGCCTGGCGAGGTTCTGCGCCGCGTACCGCGGCGTCGAGCCCTCCGAAGTGCTCGAGACGCTCGTCGAACAACTGCGCTTCCTCGCCGACTTCATTCAGGCCGAGGCGGACGCGGGCGACCCTGGGTTCGCGAAGCTCGCGGCGTGGAACGTGCCCGCGCGCACCCGGGAGCACGCGGCGCTCATCCGCGATCAGACGCACCTGTTGCTCGGGTAGCGCGTAGGCGGGTGCGCCGCCAGACTTCGGTCGGTGCGTCACGCTCCAAAGCGGTCGGTCCCGGCGCCGCCGCAGCGGCGTCACGATGTCCAACGCGGAGCGAGCAAAATGGTCGGTCGACCCGGCGCGGCTCGCCGGTGCGGCATAGGGAGGTGTCATCGTGAGAAAGCTCAAGGTCAGCACGTTCGTGACGCTCGACGGCGTCATGCAGGCGCCGGGCGGGCCCGACGAAGATCGCAGCGGCGGGTTCACGAACGGCGGATGGTCCGTCGGCTACTGGGACGATCGCATGGGACAAGTCATGGGCGACTTCATGGGGCGGCCGTTCGAGTTGCTCCTCGGCCGAAGGACGTACGAGATCTTCGCCGCGTACTGGCCGCACTCCTCCGAACCCGGCGCGGAGGCATTGAACGGCGCGCGCAAACACGTCGCGTCACGGACGCTCAAGAACGTCGAGTGGAACAACTCCGCACTCATTAAGGGCGACGTGCCGATGTACGTGTCGGAGCTGAAGAAGCAATCCGGACCAGAGATCCAGGTGCACGGGAGCGGCGACCTCATCCAGTCGCTCCTGCGGAATGACCTTATCGACGAGTTCCACCTGTGGACCTTCCCGGCCGTGCTCGGCAGCGGGAAGAGGCTCTTCGCCGGAGGCGCGATCCCTGCGGGGCTCAAGGTCGTGGACGTGACGACGTCGAGCACCGGCGTCGTCATCGCGACGTACGAGCGCGCGGGCGAGATCAAGTACGGGTCGTTCGCTTTGGACGAGCCGAACGTCGATGAGCTCGAGCGTCGGCCGAAGGTCGCGAGCGGGTAAGTGGACTCGCTCGCCTGCGTGGGGCTGCTGCGGATCGGGGGTCCTCAGAACGTCGGCGGCGTGATGATCCAGATCGCTTCCACTGGTTCCTTGCCCGGATTGCGATACCAGTGCGGCTTCGTGCTCTCGTACGAAATGTTGTCGCCAGCCCTGAGGACGTGGAGGGTCCCATCGACGTGGACCTCGTGCGTGCCCTTCACGATGTAGCCGCTCTCCTCGCCCTCGTGTACGAAGGGCGTGGCCTCGGTCGAAGAGCCCGGTGGCACGTGCAGATAGATCACCTCGAGCGCACGATCGAAGTCGGGCGTGAGCAGCTCGTAGATGGTGCCGTCGCCGGGCATGCTGTTGTGGGGGTTGAAACGACGGCGCTGACCCTTGCGCACGACGGGGGAGACGACGCCCTGCCCGTCCTGGCCGAGCTCGACCAATCGTGCGACCGAGACGCGGAGCGCGTGGGAGATCCGCACCAGCGTCGCGAAGGACGGGTTGCCGAGACCCCGCTCGAGTTGGCTCAGCGAGCCAAGACTGCAGCCGCTTCGGGACGCCACTTCTTCGAGCGTCAGCCCTCGGTCTAGCCGCAGCTGACGGATCTGCTGGCCGAGAGCTCGGCGCAGCGCTTCATGGACTTGCCCCTGGTCGCCGGATTTCAGGCTCGTGGCCACGGCTCTCGCCTCCTCGAGTTGACAGAATGAAGCGCGTCTTCAATATAGTGAAGCCTTGAGCGAGCGGGGGGACGGGGATCGACCGGGAAACGGCTCGGTCCTTGAGCCGAGTCGGCGCGTCCCGATCGTCGCCGAAACGGATGTGCTCGTGGTCGGCGGCGGATCGGCGGGGGTCGGCGCTGCCGTCGCCGCCAGGCGCGAGGGTGCGCGGACGCTCCTCGCCGAACGCTATCCGTACCTGGGCGGGATGGCCTCAGGCGGGATGGTCCTCGTGATCGACGACATGATGGACGGGCCGCGCCAGACGGTGGTCGGCATCGCCCAGGAGTACGTGGAACGACTCGAGGCGATCGGCGGTGCCGTCTACCCACCGGTCGAGGACCGGTATCGCGTCGATCGGGCTCTCTGGGACAAATGGGCGCGGTGGGGTTCGATCGACCTCTATGCGCACGGGCATATCAAGCCGATCACCTACGCGGTGGCTTTCGATCCCGATGCGTGGAAGCGCGTGTCCGACGACATGGTGCGCGACGCGGGTGTTGAGCTCCGGCTCCACAGCTGGTTCAGCGAACCCATGCTGGACGGCGACCGCGTCACGGGCGCCATCTTCGAGACTCCCGCGGGCCGACAGGCCATCCGCGCGAAGGTCGTGATCGACGCGAGCGGCGACGCGGCGGTCGCCGCGCGGTCGGGAGCGCCAATCGAGCATGGACGCTACTTCGTGACGCTCGTTCACCGCTACGGCGGTGTCGACACCGAGCGCGCGCTGCGGTTCGAGATCGAGCATCCGGAGGAAGCGGCCGCGCTCAACACCGAGGCGAAGCGCATCCTCGGCGGCTCCTGGGACATGTGGTGGCTCCTCACGCCGCTTCCCGGCGTCGTGTGGTGCAACTGCCCGCACATGCGTGGCTACGACACGACGTCGGTCGAAGACCTCACGAAAGCGGAGTTTGAGGCGCGTGGGAAGATCGTCGCGACCTTCCGGTTCGCCAAGCAGAACATTCCGGGATTCGAGCGGTGCTACCTCCTCGATGCCGCCCCGCAGATGGGCGTACGCCAGGGCAGGCTCCTCATGGGCGAGTACGTGGTGACACAGGACGACATCCGCGAGGCGCGCTGGTTCCCGGACAGCGTCGCGCGTGGCCGCGACTACTTCACGCCCTATCGGGCGATGGTGCCGCGACAGATCGAGCAGCTGCTCGTCGCAGGACGTTGCTATTCGGCGACGCCGATCGCGCAGCGCAGCAGCCGCGAGATCGGTCCGTGCATCGTGATGGGACAGGCCGCGGGTGTCGCGGCCGCACTTGCGCTGGAAGCGGACGTCGCGGTGCGCGCTGTGGATGTTGCGGCGGTGCAGCGACGGCTGCGCGCGCAGGGGGCGGATCCCGGCGACGAACGCCCGGTTGCCGAGCACGCGATGGCCACTGCGGACGAAGAGCGCTGATGAGGCTGCCGCTCGAGGGCGTCCGCGTTGTCGACCTGACCCAAGTAGAGCTCGGACCGGTCTGCACCCAGGCGCTCGGCGATTTCGGCGCCGATGTCGTCAAGATCGAGCGTCCCGGCTCCGGCGATCTCTCGCGCTGGGCGATCCAGGACCCGGCGGGCCCGGACAACCCGGTGTTCCTCAGCCTGAACCGCAACAAGCGGAGCATCGAGGTGGACTTGCGGAGCGACAGCGGACGGGAGGTGGTGCGCGACCTCGTGAAAGGATCCGACGTTGTCGTGAACAACTTCCGCGCCGGGGTGATGGAGCGGCTCGACCTCGGCTATGCGCGACTGCGGGAGATCAACCCGCGCATCATCTATGCCGTCGGATCCGGCTACGGCAGCGCGGGCCCATACGCGCACAAGGGCGGGCAGGACATCCTCGCGCAAGCCCTCACCGGTGCGATGGCGCGCAAAGCTGACCCGTCGCACCCCCTCGCGATCTACCCGACTCCGCTCGCCGACTACACCGCGGGCATGCTGATGGTGCAGGGCATCCTTCTCGCGCTTCTCGCGCGAGAACAGACCGATGAAGGCCAGCTCGTCGAGGTTTCGCTCTACGACGCGCTCCTCTCTATGCAGCTGCAGGAAGCGACCATGCAGCTCATGCGCGGGGTCGACCTCAACTGGGCCGAGAAGCCGCTCACCGGCGTGTTCCCCACGACGGACGGCGCGATCGTCATCGTCGGCGCATTCAAAGAGAACCCACTGCGCAGCATCTCCGCCGCGCTCGAGCTCGAGGACCTCTCGCTCCGAGCCGAGTTCGCCACGGACGAGGCGCAGGCGGCGCACCGCGCGGAGCTCCGGAGCATCTTCGCCCGGCGCATCGCAGAGCGGTCGAGCGCATATTGGACGCGGCGGCTCGATGACGTCGATATCCTCTGCGCGCCGGTACTTCCGCTCCGCGAGACGCTCGCTGATCCGCAGGTCGCGGCGAACGAGATGATCTGGCGAATGCCCCATGCGCGTGCGGGCGAGGTCGTGACGCTCGCGAATCCCGTGAAGCTCTCCGGGACGCCGGCGAGCGCGCGGCGCACGCCGCCGGGCCTGGGCGAACACACCGTGGAGATCCTTCGAGAGCTCGGCTATTCCGCCGAGCGGATCGACGATCTGACCGCCACGAGGTCCGCGCGATGAGCGAGATCCGCTACGAGCTCACCGACCACGTGGCTCGGGTCACGATCGATCGCCCGCGTGTACTCAATGCCCTGAGTCCCGCGGCCGAGGAGCAGCTGCGCGACATCTGGGCACGGGTCGAGGCCGACCGTGACGTCTGGGTCGTCGTTCTAACGGGCGCCGGCGAGCGTGCCTTCTGCGTCGGCGCGGACATGAGCACGCAGGAGACGGGCGAGACGGGCATCCGGTATTGGGCGCGCGAGCGCCCGGGAGGATTCGGCGGCCTGGCGATCCGGCGCACCTTGAACGTGCCGGTGATCGCGGCGGTGAACGGCCACGCCATCGGCGGCGGCCTGGAGATGGTCCTTGGCTGCGACATCGTCGTCGCGGTCGAGGACGCACGCTTTGGACTCTCGGAGCCACGCGTGGGGAGGATCCCGCTCGATGGGGGCGTGTTCCAACTAGTGCGGCAGCTCCCTTACCGGCTTGCGATGAGCATGCTGCTCACCGGCCGACAGATCAGCGCCGCCGAGGCCTGCCGCTACGGCCTGATCAACGAGGTCGTTACCCGCGACGAATTCGAAGCGGCGGTGCGGCGCTGGGTGGACGAAGTGCTTCAGTGCGCCCCGCTGTCGCTGCGCGCGATCAAGGAGATGGTGTTACGCACGGAGGCGCTGCGCGTCGGGGACGCCACGCGAATGAGCTTCCCGACTCTGGTGGAAGCCTTGGACTCCGACGACGCGGCAGAGGGCGTCAGAGCGTTCCGCGAGAAGCGGAAGCCGATCTGGCGCGCGTCGTAATGGCCATTGGGATTGGGGAGGTGGGCAGCGCGCCGGCGTGACCCAAATCATCGAGAGGGGGAAGCACATATGAGCCAGGACACACGCCCGAAATCAGACACGTCATTAACGCGCCGCGATCTCTTGCGAGCCGGAGGCGCTCTGTCGCTCGGGGTTCTCGGAGCCGGGATCGCGGCGGCCTGCGGGCCGGCCGCCGGTCCGTCATCCTCGGCGCCGGCGGGCGGCACCGCGACCGCGGCGGTCAAGCCGCCTCGGCCCGTCAGCATGCGCTTGGGCTGGCTCGCCAACTCGCAGTACGCCGGCGACTTCGTCGCGTTCGACAAGGGCTACTACAAGGAGCGCGGCATCGACCTTCGGATCGACCCGGGTGGGCCGAACATCGATCCGGTTTCGCTCACCGCGAGCGGCTCGAACACCATCGGGAATGTCGCGTCGATCGCCGCGATGTTCCTGGCGCGCTCGAACGGGATCCCGGTGCGAGCGTTCGCGACGGCGTTACAGCGTCATCCCTTCGCCTTCATCACGCTCGACCAGAAGATCAATTCGCCGCAAGATTTCGTGGGCAAGAAGATCGGCATTCAGGCGACGGCGCGGCCGCTCATCGACGCGGTGATCGCGAAATACCAGCTGCCCCGCGACAAGATCGAGATCTCGGTCATCGGCTCGGATACCGTCCCGCTCAAAACCGGGCAGGTCGACATCATCACCGGCTGGGTCATCGACGCCCCGCAGATGGCGGCCGTGGGACCGGGGGCCAAGACCCTTCTCCTCTGGGACCTGGGCATCAAGCTCTACGCGTTCACGTACTTCGCCAGCGAGGATGTGTTCAAGGACCGCTCGGACATGCTGGCGGACTTCGTCGCGGCGAGCGCCAAGGGCTGGGAATACGCCGCCGACCATGTGGAAGAGGCGACCGACATCACCTTGAAGTACGCCAAGGACCTCAAGCGCGACCTCGAGATGGAGACCTGGCGGCAGGAAGCCCCGTTCCTGTGGTCGACGACGACCAAGGAGAAGGGCTGGGGCTGGATGGAGCCGCAGGTGTGGGACGACGCCATCGCCGTCTACGGCGGGCTCGGCCTGCTCAAGGCTCCGATCACCTCCAAGGACGCGATGACTCAGGACATCCTGCAGCGTGTTGCCACCAGACCGAAGCGCTGATCGCGACGATCGCGCCGCGATCCTGCTGGAAGGGGTGGGGATCACGTTCTCCACCTCCTCCGGCCCACTCCGCGCGCTCGACGGCGTGAGCCTGGCCATCCGGCCGGGCGAGTTCGTCTCGCTGCTCGGCCCATCCGGGTGCGGGAAGTCCACCCTGCTCCGCCTCGTCGCAGACATCCTCGCCCCGACCGACGGCCTGATCACCGTCGCGGGCGAAGTCCCGGCGTCGGCGCGACGCCGCCGCGCGTTCGGGTTCGTTTTCCAGGACGCGACGCTCCTCGCCTGGCGGAACGCCGAGCAGAACATCCTGCTCCCGCTGGAGATCGCCGCCGACGCGCGCGACCCGCGACAGCGAGCGCAGCGGTTACTCGAGCTCGTCGGTCTCGCCGCGTTCGGCGGCGCCTATCCCTGGCAGCTCTCCGGAGGCATGCGCCAGCGCGTCGCCATCGCGCGGGCGCTCATCACCGAGCCGCAGATCCTGCTCATGGACGAGCCCTTCGGGGCGCTCGATGAGATCACTCGCGAGTACATGAACCTCGAGCTGCTCCGCATTTGGGACGCGACTCGGACGACCATCCTTTTCGTCACCCACAGCTCTCCGGAAGCGGTGTTCCTCTCGGATCGGGTCGTCGTGATGGGCACGAATCCCGGCCGCGTGAAGCTCGACCTCCACGTCGAGCTGCCACGGCCGCGCGACCCGACGATGAAGGAGACCGTGGAGTTCGCTCGGCACACCGCGGCGCTCCGCCGCGCGCTGGTCGGAGAGACGCGACCCGCCTGATGAGCGCCGTGCAGGTAGCCGCTCGCGTCGCCCCAAGGCGGCGGGCGTCGCCGACGCTCCGCCTCCTCGTGCCCGCACTCGGCATCCTGGGCGTGCTCGCGTACTGGGAGCTGCACATTCGCGTGTTCAAGGTCCCCGCATACCTCGTCCCCGCACCGTCGCTCATCGCGCAGACCTTCATCGAGGAGTGGCCGACGCTCCAGCGCAACGTCGGCGCGACCGTGATCGAGGCTGCGGGCGGTTTCTTCATCGGCAACGCCGTCGCGATCCTCCTAGCGATCCTGTTCGTCCACAACAAAACGATGGAGCGTACCCTCTTCCCGATCGCCGTGGCCGTGCGAACGATCCCGATCATCGCGATCGCGCCCATCCTGGTGCTGCTGCTCGGCAACGGCTACGCGCCGAAGATCGTCATCGCTGCGCTCATCTGCTTCTTCCCGACCCTCGTGAACATGGTGCGCGGCCTGGAGGCGGTAGAGGCCTCAGCCCTTGAGCTCATGCGCGTGCTGTCGGCGACACGGAGGCAGATCCTGTTCAAGCTCCGCCTCCCTTCGTCGCTGCCTTTTCTCTTCGCGGCGCTCAAGATCTCGACCGCGTCCTCGGTCATCGGCGCGATCGTCGCGGAATGGATCGGCGCCGACACCGGCCTCGGCTACCTCATCGTGATCTCGACCTTCGAGTTCCGGACCGGGCTCCTCTATGCGACGACCGTGGTGGCCTCGTTGCTCGCGCTCGGGCTCTTCCTCTCCATCGTCGTACTGGAGCGGCTCGTCATCCGCTGGCAGCCGGAGGCGCCGAAGCAGTGAAGGCCTCCTCATACACGCTGCTCGCCGACGAGGTGCTAACGCTCGACTCACGAGGGATGACGTACTCGCCTGGCGCTGTAGTCATCGAGGGAGACTCCATTAGTTACGTCGGGCCGCCTCAGGCAGAGAAGAGCGGCACGGTCATCCATCTCGATGGCTGCGCGCTCCTGCCCGGTCTCGTCGATGTCCATACCCACACGCCGATGTGGCTCTTCCGCGGGCTGACGGAGGACGTGCCTCGGGGTGAGTGGCTGCAGGCCCGTATGCGTCCGCTGGAAACGCTGGTCGGCCCGAGCGAGCTGCGGGCCGGGGCGCTCGCCGGCTGCCTCGAGCTCTTGACGAGCGGCGTGACGACAATCGCCGATCGGTACAGCGAGATGGGCGAGGTCGCCGGTGCGGTCGAGGAGAGCGGCCTTCGGGCCGTCCTCGCGCATTCCCTCTACGACTCCGATGCGGAGCGGGGCCTCCGCGAGGCGGAGGCCCTCCTCGGGCGCTTCGGAGCGGACCCCGCTCGGTCTCGCGTCTGGGCCGGGGTCGGACCGCACGCCACGGATAGCTGCGGGCCCGATCTGCTGCGTCGCGTCGCGGCGCTCGCGGAGCGAAGCGGCGCGCGGATATTCATCCACCTCGCGCAGGCAGAAGCCGAGGTTGCGGCAGTACGGGCGCGCGGCTACGCGGGCTGCGCCGCGTACCTCGACGAGCTGGGCCTCCTCGCCCCGACGGTCGTCGTGGCCCACGGCACCTATCTCACTGACGGCGAGGCCGATCTTGTCGGTCGACGCGGTACGGCCGTCGCGCACTGCCCGAGCAGCAACGCGAAGCTCGAGGCTCGGGTCGCGCCGGTCGGCCGGATGCGACGCAGCGGTGCGGTGGTCGGACTCGGCACGGACGCGGCCTGCTGCAACAACGGGATGGACCTCTTCGCGGAGATGCGAACGGCCGGGCTCCTCAACAAGGTCGCGGCGGACGATCCGGCGGCGTTCCCCGCCGCGGACCTGCTCCGCATGGCCACGACGGAGGCCGCCGCGGCGCTCGGCATCGCGCATCTGGTCGGCTCCCTCGAGACGGGTAAGCGCGCCGACGTCATCGCGGTCGATCGGCGGGCGCCGCATGTTCAGCCCTGGCATGATCCGGTCGCGAACCTCGTCTACGCGGCGCGTGGCTCAGACGTGAGCGCGGTCTTCGTCGATGGAACGCCGCTCGTGCTTGACCGCCGGCCGGTGCGCCTCGACGCCGAGCGCATCCTCGCTGACGCGACACAGGCGGCGCACGCGCTCGCTCCGCTCGCGGTGGGGCCGTGACAGGCGCCCTGCGCTCGTACGTGGACGGCGTCTGGCGCGACGGTGTCCGCACGGTCGTGCGCACCGACCCCGCACATCCCTCGACGGTAGTGGCGGAGGTAAGCCTCGCCGACGCGGTGCTGGCATCCGCCGCTGTGCTTGCGGCGCGGAAGGCCTTCGCGTCTTGGCGCGCGACGCCCGCGCCCGCGCGAGGCGAGATCCTGCGGCGGGCGGCCGATCTGATGGAGCACCAGGTCGAGAACATCGGCCGCGACCTCACCCGCGAGGAGGGAAAGACGATCGGCGAGGCGATCGGGGAGACCCGGCGCGCCGTGGCGATCCTCCGCTACTACGCCGGTCAGACACTGGAGCCCGACGGCGAGACGTACCCCAGCGCGACGCCTGACTTCCTGCTCTATACGAAGCGCGAGGCGCTCGGCGTCGTCGTGGCGATCACGCCGTGGAACTTTCCCATCGCCATACCGGCGTGGAAGATCGCGCCCGCTCTCGCGTACGGCAACGCCGTGGTGTGGAAGCCGGCCGAGCTCGTGCCGCTCACCGCCGTGCATTTCGTTCAGGCGCTGATCGAAGCTGGCTTGCCCGAGGGCGTGCTGAACCTCGTGCTCGGCAGTAGCGCCGACGTCGGCAACGTGCTCGTCACGCATCCCGATGTTGACGCGATCACCTTCACCGGATCGAACGCCGTCGGCCGCGCGGTTCAGCGGGCGGCGATCCCACTCGGCAAGAAGGTGCAGCTGGAGCTGGGAGGCAAGAACCCTGCTGTGGTGCTCGCCGACGCCGACCTGGATCACGCCGCGGAGCAGGTCGCGCGCGGCGCGTTCCTCAGCGCGGGCCAGAAGTGCACGGCCACGAGCCGCGTGATCGTCGAGCGTTCGGCGGTCGCCGGCCTCTCGGAGCGCCTGGCCGAACGCGCGCGGAGCTGGAAAGTCGGTGACCCGCTCGCGCCCGACACGATCGTAGGCCCGCTTGTCTCCGATGAGCGGCTCAAAAGTGTGCTCAGTTACATCGAGGTCGCGAAAGCCGACGGCGGACGGCTCGTCGCCGGCGGGGGCAGGCTCGACGGCGAGGGCCACTTCGTGCGCCCGACGATCTTCACCGACGTCCCCGCCGCGAGTCGCGCGAGTCGCGAGGAGATCTTTGGGCCGGTCGCGCTCGTGGTGCCCGCCGAGTCGGGAGCCGAAGCGCTCGCGATCGCGAACGACACGCCGTTCGGGCTAGTCGCAAGCCTGTTCACACGCGATCTTGGAAGAGCGCTCGCGTTCGCGCGCGACATGCGTGCCGGCGTAGTGAAGATCAACCAGGAGACCGCCGGCCTCGAGCTACAGCTGCCGTTCGGCGGCACGAAAGACAGCTCGAGCGGCTCTCGCGAACAGGGAAAGGCCGCGCGGGAGTTCTTCACCGAGTGGAAGACGATCTACCTCGGTCCGCCTGGTTAATAGTCCCGCGCGGCGCGGGTTCGCCACACGCCGTCGCCTTAACGAGCTGACGCGAAGAGGAGCGAGCGCTCACCATCGGTCGGGGCTTGGGCTAGCTCAAGCTGAACGGCGGGTAGCGGTCGGTCACAAGATAGATCGCATAGGCCTGCACCCGCAAGAACCATCGCCCGACGCCGACGACGTAATCGAAGAGCGATCGCGGATAGCGACCGCCGATCAGGATAGCGAACCATGCGATCACCACGGCCACGACCACGCCCAACAAGAGGAACGCCAGGACGATGTAGTGGGGGATGGCGAGGATCCACTTGACGAGCGGCAACCAGTTGCTGAGACGCTTCGCGTCGGGATAGTCGAGCTCCAGATGGACGGCCTGCTCGTCCTCGGTCGACGGGTACTCGTCGCGAAGCAAGAGGGCATATGCAGCAACGCGATAGCTGAACCTGGCGAGTGCGATCTGGAAGTCGAACCACCAGCGCGGGTAGCGCTGCCGGAAGAGGAGCATCAGCGCCGTCGCGGCCGCGATCGAGAAGACGATCGAGGTTCCGCCGGTGCGGACACGCTCACCCGTTTCGCTGATCGTCACGGCGGTCGAGCGGTCACCCGACACGAGCGCGAGGATGACGGCAATCGGGATGATCCAAAGGAAGCGCAGGAGCGTCGTCACGCGATCGAGCGTCTCTGGGCGATCGATCGTGAGCCGGGCCGGATAGATCTTCATGGCGAGCGTGTTCTGGTCGTTCATGGGCTCCTCCTTGTGTGGAGGACACTAGGCCGCTCTCCGGCTGAGCGCGGCGCTCGAGTGACGCGACGCACCTCGCTGGTGACCGCGTCAGGATGCACTCGGTCGGTCAAGACGCCATCACCTGACCTTGGCGTCGCGTCAGCAGCGTGCAGACGATGCCGGTAATGGACAGCGTCGCGATCGAACCCAGCACGCCTAGGAGGCCCGAGAGCCTGAGAGCCGAATGGATCTCGGCTGTGGGTGGCACCGCCGCCAACACATTCAGCGTGATGACGATCCCGAAGGACAGGTTGAGCCAGCGCATGCGGGGCGCGGACAGGAGCAACAACAGGAAGACGACTGCCCCGTAGTTGTAGCGCTCGTGCATCAGAGTGAGGAACGAGAACGCCACGAGGACCGCCGCCGCGAGCGCAAGAATCAGTGTTCTCGGGCGTGGGTCCCGGATCACAGCGAGGGCGACGAGGGACTCAAGCAGTCCCGTGATCATCAAGCCCAAGTGACGAAAGGTCACCGGCCCGACCACGGGGATCTCGTCAGGGACGAAGTTGCCGCCTGCGGCGGTTTGCTGCACGAGCCACCAGCTGTTCCAACCCGAGATCGACAGGACCGCGAATCGGCCCTCCTGGTAGCCGGCAACGTTGCCCAGGTAGTTGGCCGGGCCGCCCGCGCCGATGAATGGAAGCCACAGGATCACAATCACCGCCGCTCCGATCAATCCTGAGCGCACGAGGCCGCGCCAGCCGCCCGTTGTCCAGAACCACGCCGCAAACGGCGCGAGCATCGGAAGGGCCTGCGGTTTGGTCATCACCGACAAAGCGATCAGCGCGGCGGCCCAGCCATTCCGCCCGTTGATCGCCAATACGGTTGCCGCAAGCGCGAAAAGGAGGTAGATCGATTCGTACTGTCCCCACCAGGCACTTACGTCGAAGACGGCAGGGTGGAGGATGAACGCCACGGCTCCAATTGCGGCCCAGCGCCCCCGATCGCGCAGCGCGTACCCGACCAGCAGGGCGAGCGCGAAGTCAGCCAGGGTTGGCGGCAGTTTGATCAAGACGCGGATGGTCAGGTCTGTGCTGTCCGTCGCCGTCCGGAAGCCGGGTTCCACCGCCGCGAGAAGCCCCCAGATGTAGGCGATGACCGGCGGGAAAGGAAGCCTCTCGTCGTACGCGTTCGGCAGGCCGCTGAGGCTGATGTGGTGGATCCAACCGACGAAGTCATCGATGTCGCCGCTGATGTCAGGAGCGGGGAGAAGGACCAGCCGGACGGCGAGTCCGCAGGCAAACCCGGCAACCAGCAGCACTGTCCGGCGCTGCCCGGGCGGCCACCGCAACATCACTGACGGCGTCCGTCGATGAACAGTCGCAGCGGCGCGGTCAACATCGACGGATTCGCTCCAACGCCGCGCCAGGGTAACCGCAAGGCTGCGCCGTCCAAACGAACTCGATCGTCGCGATGTGCCCGACGCTCACCAGTGTCGTTCCGGGTTCGATGACCATCGCAACAGCGATCGCAGCACCTCGACTTTCGCACCGACTTGTATCCTCGGGCGTATCGACCTCGATCTCGTCGTCGTTGGTGGTGCGGGCCACGTCGGGCTGCCGCTGGCTCTCGCGTTCGCCTCGACGGGCCTGCGCGTAGGTATCTACGACATCGACGCGAACGCGGTGGCGGGGATCCGCGCGGGCGAGATGCCCTTCGCCGAGCACGGCGCGCCGGAACTGCTGGCGGAAGTGCTCGCAGCGCAGCGGCTTGAGGTCGATACCGATGCCGCGATGCTCGAGCGCAGCGACACGATCGTGATCGTCATCGGCACGCCGATCGATGAGTTCCTCAACCCGAAGCTGTCAATGCTGCGGGACGCGCTACGACAGCTCGTGCCCCACATCCAGAACGGCTCGCTCGTGGTCCTCCGCAGCACCGTCTTTCCGGGCACGACCGAGCTGGTGGCCGAGACACTCCGTGCCGCGGGCAAGCGCGTCGATGTCGCGATGTGCCCCGAGCGCATTCTCGAAGGCCATGCGCTCGAGGAGTTGCGCAGCCTGCCCGAGATCATCGGCGCCGACGACGACGTCGCGGCAGACCGCGCCGCGCGTCTCTTCCAGCGGCTTCAGCCACGCACGGTGCGCGTGAGCGCGCGCGAGGCCGAGATCGCGAAGCTCCTCACGAACACTTGGCGGTACATGAAGTTCGCGATCGCGAATCAGTTCTTCATGCTCGCGCACGGATCAGGCATCGACTACGGGAACGTGCTCCGCGCGATCAAGCAGGACTACCCACGCGCCGCCGATCTACCGGGTCCCGGATTCGCCGCGGGGCCGTGCCTGCTGAAGGACACCATGCAGCTGGCCTCGTTCGCGCCGGACCACTTTCCCCTCGGGCACTCAGCCATGCAGATCAACGAAGGGCTGCCGAGCTACATCGTCTCCGCGATGGAGCGGCGTTTCGGGCCGCTGCGCGGCCGGGCGATCGGCATCCTGGGCATGGCGTTCAAGGCGGAATCCGACGATCCGCGCGCGTCGCTCTCGTACAAACTGCGTCGACTGCTGCTGTGGGCGGGCGCGGATGTCCTCTGCGCCGACCCACACCTGAAGCGCGACGGGATCGTCGCGCTGGAGCGCGTCGTCCGCGAGTCGGAGGTCCTCGTCCTTGCCGTCCCACACCGGGCGTACCGCGCGCTGAATCTCGACCCGCGATGCCTCGTGGATGTGTGGGGCGCCCTCGGACCTATCAACGTCTGATGCGCGTCCTCATCACCGGCGCCGGGGGCTTCATCGCCGGGTACCTCATCCCCGAGCTGCTCGCGTCCGGGCATGAGGTCGTCGGACTCGACAACGAGAGCAAGTACGGCCCCGTGCGGCGCTCGTTCGATGGCGACGCGCGCTACCGGTTCGTCCAGGGCGACGCCAAGGATGCCGATCTGCTGGCCCGTCTCGCATCGGACTGTGACCAGTTCGTGGCCGCCGCCGCGATGATCGGCGGCATCGCGTACTTCCACGACTTCGCATATGACCTGATCGCGGAGAACGAACGCATCACCGCGGCGAGCTTCGATGCGGCGATCGCCGCACGACGCGCCAGCCGACTCGAGCGGATCGTCGTTATGTCGAGCTCGATGGTTTTCGAGTCCGCGACCGTGTTCCCAACACCTGAGGGCTCGGAGCGGAAGAGTCCCCCGCCGCGCTCCACGTACGGGTTTCAGAAGCTCGCGACCGAATACTTCGCGCGCGGCGCGTGGGAGCAGTACAAATTGCCGTTCACGATCGTGAGGCCGTTCAACTGCGTCGGTATCGGTGAGCGAAGGCCGCTCCGCGCCGCCGAGATGACGGCGGGCAACCGCCGACAGGCGCTCAGCCATGTGGTTCCCGATATCGTCCAGCGCGTGCTGGCGGGACAAGATCCCCTGCACATCCTCGGCGACGGCGGGCAGATCCGGCACTACACCTATGGCGGGGACATCGCCCGCGGCATCCGCCTGGCGATGGAGTCGCCCCAAGCGGTGAACGAGGATTTCAACATCTCATCCGCCGAGGGCACCACGGTGCGTGAGCTCGCGGAGCGCATCTGGCGAAAGCTGCGCGGCGATGCGCCGCTGCGCATCGTCCATGACGAAGCTTTCGCGTACGACGTGCAGCGGCGCATCCCCGAAATAACGAAGGCGCGGCGTGTGCTCGGCTTCGAGGCCACAACGAGCCTCGATCGCTCGCTCGACGAGGTGATCGCGTGGCTCCGCGCCGAGACCGCGGCCGGCGCGGCGTAGGGTGCGCGCCGAGGAGATCTATGCGCGCCGCTTTCCCGACGCCGAGGCGCGGCAAAAGGATCGCGTGTGGCGGGAGATCACGCGCTGGCTCTCGCGGTATGTGCCGAGCGACGCCGTCGTGCTCGATCTCGCCTGCGATCGCGGGTATTTCATCCGCCATGTGCGCGCTCGCGAGCGTTGGGCCACCGACCTGCGGGATGTCGGCGCCGAGCTCGGCGATGGCATCCACTTCATCCGCGCGGACGGGCTCCGCCTCCGCGATGCGCTACCCGCGGCGTCGTTTGATGTCGTGTTCACGAGCAACTACTTGGAGCATCTCGCCAACCCCGAGGCCGTGATCGAGCAACTCGCCGTGGTGCGGGACCTGCTCCGTCCGGGCGGACGCGCGATCGTCCTGCAGCCGAATATCGCGCTGGTCGGCGGGGCGTACTGGGACTTCATCGATCACCGCGTCGCGCTCACAGACCGCAGCCTCGTTGAAGCCGCTCAGCTTGCGGGGCTCAAGACACGCCGCGTGATCCGCCGGTTCTTGCCGTACTCGACCAAGGGCCGACTTCCCGCGCATCCCGCGCTGGTGAGGGGCTATCTCGCGCTGCCGCTCGCATGGCTGCTGCTCGGGAAGCAGACGCTGTACATCGGCGCGCGTCCGTGAGCGACTCGCCGCAGCTCAGCGTCGTGCTCCCGGTGTTCAACGAGGCCGAGAACATCGAGCCCGTGCTGCGTGGTCTTGAGCGAGGCGTGCGCACGCCGCACGAGATCATCGTCGTGTATGACTTCGACGAGGACACGACCCTTCCTGTCATCCGGCGCCTTGCTTTACCCAACGTGCGGCTCCAGCGCAACACGCTGGGACGCGGCGTCCTGAACGCGATGCGCACCGGCATGCGCGTGGCGCGCGGCGACCTCATTCTCATCTCGATGTCCGACGGGTCCGACGAGCCGGCAGCGGTCGACCGCATGGTCGCGCTCGCGCGCGCGGGCGCGGATGTCGTCGCGGCGAGCCGCTACATGCCGGGAGGCCGACAGATCGGCGGCCCTCCCCTCAAGATGGTGCTCTCGCGTCTTGCCGGTCTTTCGCTGCATCACTTCGCCGGTCTGCCGATCCACGATGCGACGAGCAACTTCCGTCTCTATCGGCGCGCCTTTCTCGACGGCGTGGAGATCGAGAGCCAAGCCGGATTCGAGCTGGCGCTCGAGCTCACCGTCAAGGCGCACCGTGCCGGTCGTCGCATCGCCGAGGTGCCGACCGTGTGGCGGGAGCGCACCTCGGGCACGAGCCATTTCCAGTTGCGCCGGTGGCTACCCCACTACGTCCGCTGGTACATCCGAGCATTCGCCCGCGGCTGACGGCAAAGGGGCGCGCGGCGGCACACGAGCGGCGTGGCGAGGAAGCGTGGTACGCGTTCTAGACGGGCTCTTTGGCTGTTCTAGTCTCGGCGCCAACCGACGTCGGGCCCGCCGTTCGCAGATTGCCGTTCTCGGATCGGGTGATGCGCTGACCGTCGAAGATGCGAAGCCCCGTACGCGCTTCATGCTCATGGCCGGGAAGCCGGACGGAGAGAAGCCTGTCTACATTGACCGTACGTCGACTGACGCGATCTCCACGGCGCATCTGGCTCGAGTCATGGATCAGCAACTGCGCGATGATTGGGCGATCATCGACCAGCCCGCCGCCCTGGGCCCCGAGCCGATCCGAACGATCGGACGCGAAGAGCTCAAGTCGAAGCTCGACCGGGGCGACGACTTCAAGCTGATCATGGCGCTCAACCGCTGGGCGTTCGAAGCCAAGCACATCCCGGGCTCGATCCATTTCGACACCCCCGCTGAGCTCTACGCGGCGGTCCGGCCCGACGACGAGGTCGTCGTCTACTGCTCGTGGGTCGACTGTCTGTCGAGCGTCGCCCGCTATCGGGATCTGGTTCGACGCGGCTCTCGGAACGTCCGCCGCTACTCGGGCGGGCTGCTGGACTGGGAGGAGGCCGGGCTGCCGCTCGAGGGCAAGTTCGCGGCGGTGCGATGAGACCGCGGCAGTCGCCGGTGACCCGCCGACGCGGCGAGAGTTCGCCAGATGTGAGTTCGACACGCGGAGCCGACGCCACCTCGGCGGACGGCGGCGGGGCACCGTGGCCATCACTCCCGTACGCGGAGTGGAAGGACACGCTGGATGCGGTCCACATGTGGACGCAGGTGGTCGGAAAGATCCGCCTCGCGCTCACCCCGCTCGTGAACCACTGGTGGAATTCGACGCTCATCGTGACCCCGCGCGGCCTCAGCACGTCGCTCATTCACACCGAGGCTGATGCATTTCAGATCGACTTCGACTTCGTCGAGCACGAGCTCGTCGTCGTCACCGGTCGCGGTGGCCGGTCCGCGAGGCCGCTGCATCCGATGTCGGTCGCCGATTTCTACCGGCAGGTGCTGGCCGACCTCGCGCGTCTCGGCGTTCCGGACCCTCGGATCATGCCGGTGCCGGTCGAAGTGGCCGTGGCCGTCCCGTTCCTCGACGACGT
>VBDX01000123.1 GCA_005881885.1 Chloroflexota bacterium | reverse complement strand
GCGACACCCATCGAGAATCGCGACCGGTTGCCGAACCCAACCCGCCTCAAGCCTGGTCTGCGGCCGGCAACAGTGATCCCAATCAGGAGGGTCGGCTAGCCGCGACAAAAGTGCCCCGAGTCAGGCCCCCGTGGCACGCACCGTCGACAAAAGTTCCCTAGGTTTCGCGTTTCTCCTAAGCAGTGGAGCTGAGGGGGATCGAACCCCTGACCTCATGAGTGCGATTCATGCGCTCTCCCAGCTGAGCTACAGCCCCGCACGGCGAAGCCGGGACACCATCGCGTCCACCTAAGACTAACCGACTCACGCGCTCACCGGCAGGTGCTCGAGGACCATGCGCTCGAGATCCTTCACGTCGAACGGCTTGCCGATGAACCCGACCGCCGCGATGGACCTGGCCCACTCGGCCGCATCGCGCGCGGCGCAGAACGCGATGATCGGCGCCGGCCGGCCGGTCGCGCGGTACAGGCGCGCGAACTCCGTTCCATCCATCCCCGGCATGAGCCGGTCGAGGATGATCACGTCCGGACTGAAACGCGCCGCCTCGGCGAGCGCCTCATCCCCGTCCGCGGCGGTCGTGACGGCGAGACCGGCGTCCCGCAGCACCTCGACGACCAGCGCGCGGATCTCTCGATCGTCATCGACCACGAGAACGCGGCCGTTCTTCGCACCGACGGGTGCCGCCGGTGCCGGCACTGCCGCCGATGCTGACAGTCGCGGGATCGTGACGGTGAACGTCGTCCCGCGCCCAGGCTCGGAGCTGACCTCGATCCGCCCACCGTGCAGCTCGACGATCTGTTTGCTGATGTAGAGGCCGAGACCGAGGCCGCCGATGCCGCGATCGTCGTGTGCGCGGTAGAACCGTTCGAAGATGCGCGCCGCCCGGTCGGGAGCGATACCGATACCCTGGTCTCCCACCTCAAGCCGGAGCTCCCCACCCTCGCCGCGGAATCGCACCGTCAGCGTCCCACCGCTCGGACTGAACTTCACGGCATTGTCCAGAAGGTTGACGACGACCTGCTCGAAGCGCACGGCGTCGATGCTTGCGCGGAGACGCGGCTCGACCTGCACCACCCACGGTCGCGGTTCGCTGGCGAGCCGCTCCGCCTCCACCGCGCTGCTGACGAGCGTGGAGATGTCCGTCGGGGTCCTCTCGATCTTCAGCCGGCCGGCCTGCATCTGCGAGGCATCGAGAAGCTGCGCGATCAGCGTGGTGAGCCGGTCGGTCTGACGAAGCGCGACCTTGAGCGTGTCCCGAAGACGGTCGTGCTGACCGCGGTCCAGCGACTGCTGTCCCAGCTGTATGTACCCGCGTAGCGCGGCGACAGGTGTCCGCAGCTCATGCGTGGCGATCGAGAGGAACTCTTCCCTGATGCGCGCGGACTCTTCCGCCACCATCCGCAGGCGCTGCTCGGTCTTCTGGATCGTCTTCTGCGCGCGCTGGCCGTCGAGCACCGCCGCGGCGAGGGCGAGCGATGTGACCGCCGCCACGCCCATGAACGCCTGCAGAAAGATGAGCGACTGATTCTGGTCCGCGCGCGCGAAGGGCCCGAAGCCGTGGAGCGTTCCCCAGTCGGCGATCAACGCGAGGAGGATCACCGCCGTCGCGGCGTCGCGCGGGCCGAAGCGATAGGCGGCCCAGATCAAGGCCGGGAAACAGAGGAATGCGAGCGGGTCGTTTCCGGCCGACAGCGGCCCGACCCCGCCGAACAGCAGGAGGCCGGTCACGAGCACGGCAACGATGAGCGCGATGCGCTCGAGCGGCCGCCGCGCGAGCTCCCTGATGTCGAGTGTGGCCCACGTAAGAAGCACCGGAGCGAAGATGAGGGCACCGCCGGCGTCGCCCAGCCACCAGGTGGACCAGATCGGACCGAGGTCGCTCCAAGGAGCGAGCCCGGAGAGCGCGAGCGTCGCCGTGCCGATGGTCGCGCTGACTACGGCGCTCACCAGGGCTCCGAGGAACGCGAACTTGAGGACATTCTGAGGGCGCTCGAACGCTCGCGCGCCGTTCGCGAAGCGCGTCACCAGGTAGGCGGCGACGAGCGCTTCGAGCGTGTTTCCGACGGCGATCCCCGCGGAGGAGAACGGGTCTCCCGTCGTGGTGATGTTCGTCAAGAATGCTCCGAGCAGCACTCCCGGCCAGACGCGGATCCCGAGCAGGAGCAGCGCGGCGAGCGAGATACCCGTGGGTGGCCAGACGGCCGTGGTGCTGGTGTTCACGAAGGCGAGGTTGAGTCCGAACTTCCCAGCGACGAAATACGCGGCGGCGAGACCGATGATCGACGCGGCCAACGTCACGGCCCGGCCGCTTGGCGACAGACGAGGTCGAGCCATCGAGGCGCGAGCCTAGGACTAGGCGATCCGCAGCACCACGGGCGCATCGCCCCAGAGGCGTTCAAGTCGGTATAGGTGTCGCTCTTCGGGGACGAATGCGTGCACCACGACGTCGCCGAGATCGATGAGCACCCATCGACCACCGGCGTATCCCTCGACGCCGAGGGGATGGCGCCCGGCTTCCGTCGCCTTTTCGCGCACCGCGTCGGCGATCGCTTGAACCTGCCTCTCGCCACGGCCGGTGCAGATCACGAAGAGGTCAGCGATAGTCGTCAGCTCGGAGACGTTGAGGACGAGGATGTCTTCGGCCTTCTTGTCGCCCGCGGCCTCGACGACGACATCCGCGAGCGTTCTCGGAGAGAGCTCGGTCACCTGTACAGGCGGTGCTCCTCGATGTATCGCAGTGCAGCCTCGGGGACAAGGTACCGCAGGGAGCGCCCGCGCGCGGCCCGCGCGCGGAGCTCTCGCGAGCTGATGTCCATGAGCGGCGTGTCCAGCACGGGTATGTTGCCCGGTGCATTCGGTGCGCCAGGGCGCGCTGCGACCACGACGGTCGCGAGCGAGCGGATGCGAGCGGGATCGCGCCACCGCTCGAACTCCGCGAAGGCGTCGCTTCCGACGATCAAGAACAGCTCGCCCTGATCGCGTAGCGCTTCGAGCGTGTCGACCGTATACGACGGTCCCTCGCGATCGAGCTCGAGGCGCGAGACGCCGAAGCGGGGTTCGTCGCGGGTCGCGGCCTCGAGCATCGCGAGACGGTCATTCGCGCTCGCGAGCGGGGCCTCCTGCTTCAGCGGCGAGCGCCGGGTGGGGACGAACATGATCCGATCGAGCCCGAGCTCCTCGAGCGCCGCGTTGGCTATCGCGAGATGACCGAAGTGCACCGGGTCGAACGTTCCGCCAAAGACGCCGATCCGCGTCACTCTTCCTCCGCGCGTTCCCGCCACTCCAGCTCCAGCATGCCAATGCGAACCGTGTCGCCCTCTTTTGCGCCCAGCGACCGAAGCTCCCGTTCGATCCCGCTTCGCGAGAGATGCCGCTGGAAATACGACGCCGCTTCGGGGCTGTCCCAATCGATGCCCGACGCGAGACGCTCGACGCGATCACCTTGCACGCGGAAGGCCCCGCCCTCGCGGGTGACATGCCAGTCGCGTGCACCGCCGGCGAAGGCGATACGGCGCTCGCGGGGCGCGGCCGATGGTGCCGCGATTGCCCGCGGCCCGCAGCGCTCGAAGATGAGTCGCAGCAGATCATCAGTCCCTTCGCGCGCGGCGGCCGAGATCGCGAGGGCCTCCACTCCCCGCGCTCGAAGCGAGGCGGCAATCTGCGGCGCCGCCTCGCGCGCGTCAGGCAGATCGATCTTGTTGAGCGCGACGAGACGCGGGCGCTCCTCGAGCCCGCGGCCATAGCTTCGGAGCTCCTTATCGATCGTCTCGATGTCCGCGAGCGGGTCTGGCCGTGACGCATCGACGACGTGGACGAGGAGGCGCGTCCGCTCCACGTGGCGGAGGAACTCCTCGCCGAGTCCCGCGCCGTGGCTTGCGCCCTCGATCAGACCGGGGATGTCCGCGACGACGAGCTCCCGATCGTCGAACCGCGCGACTCCGAGGTTCGGGACAAGCGTCGTGAAGGGATAGTCGGCGATCTTCGGACGCGCGCTGGTGAGCGCGGCGAGGAGCGTGGATTTTCCCGCGTTCGGCATTCCGGCGAGCCCGACGTCGGCCAGGAGCTTGAGCTCGAGGTCGATCTCGCGGCGCTCGCCCTTCCCGCCGTCTTCCGCGATCCGCGGCGCTCTCCGCGTGCTCGTGGCGAAGCGCGCGTTGCCTTTGCCGCCGGCCCCGCCGCGCGCGACGACGAGCTCCATGCCCGGTGCGACTAGATCCGCGACCGTCTGACCAGTCGCTCGATCGATCACGAGCGTGCCCGGGGGCACGGTGAGGACGCGGTCCGCACCCGAACGCCCGGTGCTGTTTCGGCCGGCACCGTGCTGGCCAGCCTCAGCGCTGGCCTCGCGGGTGAAGCGGAAATCGGCGAGCGTGCCGAGCTGTGGATCGACGCGCAGCACGACATCGCCGCCTTTGCCGCCATCACCTCCATCCGGTCCGCCGCGGGGCACGTGCGCTTCGCGGCGGAAAGAGATCACGCCGCGGCCGCCGTCGCCCCCCTTCACGATCAACCGCGCACGATCGAGGAACACCGCTAGACCTGGACGGTCGGATTCGGTAGAGCGGCGATGCGCAGGTGGGAAGCATCCGCGCGAAGGCGCTCGAGCGCACGCTCCATTCCAAGGGGGGCATCGGTCGCGCGCAGGAGACGCAGGACGCGCTGCGGATCGGCGGCGAGACCGCGAAGAAGGAGGGCGCTGCCGTTGGGGAGCTCGCCGGCGAGCGCGACGATCGCGTCGAGCTCCACTTCTCGGTCGGTCAGGCCCGGTAGCATGAGCAGTGCGACCGCGACCGCGACCTTGCGCGAGATGGCCTCCGCGATCGACGCGCGGACGTCGGTGAAGCGATAGCCATCCGGTCGGTGCAACGCGTCATAGGTCTCGCTTCGCGCCGACCCGATGCGAAAGGTCACCGAGTCGAGTCCCGCGTCGCACGAGCGGCGAAGCGCGAGCGGGAGTGAGCCGTTCGTCTCTAGATGCACGGTGCCCCGCGCCGTTCGCTTGCGGATCGCACCGACGGCGGCCTCGACGAGACGGGTGTCGAGCAGCGGCTCGCCCTCGCAGGCGCGACCAAACGCGACAAGGCGGCCGCCACCATCGAGGTGTGCGACCGCCACATCCGCGATCTCAGCCGCCGTCGGATGAAAAGCCGCGGGCTCGGTTGGCGAGGCGTCCCCCTCGTCGCGCAGCGCGACGAATCCGGGCGGACGTTCGTTGCTGGCCGCGGCGACCGGCAACGCGCAGTCCTGCGCGCGAAAGAACGCGTTCGCGGCCGCGCGGCAGCGGTACTCCTTCGCGCAGCGCGCGAGCTGTTTGACGAGCCGGTTCGAGGGATGTTCGCGGAGCGCCGCGTTCAGTTTTGTTTGTAGGTCCGCCGCATCCGCGCGAGCCGCCGGCTCTATGACCGCTCCGGAGACGACGAGCTCGCCGTTCGCATCGGCTCCGACGGCGGTGTAAGCGCGGGGCGCCAGCGGGGCGGCACCAGGGTCCTCCGCATACGCCGGAAGGCCGGTGCGGAGATAGCCGAGCGGAAGGATCGCGCCGACCGCCAAGCGGCCACCGCCGAGCGGTCGCGGGCGTCCCGAGCGATCGAGGCCGATCCCGTCGCGCGCCTGGAGAGCGACGAGGTCCGTGCCGTCCGGCAATGGGATCGCGTGAGCGAGGGCTAGATCGGAAACGCCGTCGGACATCGCCGCGACGTAATCCGCGGCCAGGACGATCCGACCGGAGCGATCGCTGTGGACTGCGCTGAACACGAGCCAACGATAGGTCGAGTGACGAGCGGTTCACCCGCGAGGAGCGAGCCCGTCAGCCCTGAGCGCGTCTCTGCCGAAGGCAGAGATTGAGGAGGATAGGTCGAGGTCGCGAGGCTAAGCGACCTCTACAGGCTGAGGCAGTTCACGAGCTGGTTGCCGACCTTGCACTCCCAGTGGACGTGAGGGCCCGTGGTGACGCCGCTGAGACCGATCGCCGCGAGGATCTGACCTCGCGAGACCTTGTCGCCAACGCCCACGTATACCGCGCTGGTGTGGTAGTAGCAGGTCTCGAGGTTGTCGGCGTGTTGCACGCATACGCGCAGACCACCGACCGGCACCCAACCCGTGGCGGAGACCACCCCGTCGTCGGAGGCGCCGATGCCGGTCCCATACGGCGCGGCGAGGTCGGTGCCGGTGTGGCCAGCCCAGAAATATTGCGTAATGACGCCCGCGACGGGCCACGCAAGTCGACCAGTTCGGCCAGGCGTCGGCGTGAAGCTCGGCCCGCGAAGCACCGCCGCGGTGACGCGTAGCGGCTCGGTGAGTGACGGAAGCTCCGCGCCGCGGACGAAGATGAGCTGGCCCGGCGCGAAATGCTCGGGCTCGAAGTAGATGCGGTTGTAGGACATGATCACCGCGGGGTCGACCTTGAACTTCGCGGCGACCGCCTCGACGGTGTCCCCAGCCTTCACCGTGTAGAGCGCCCCCTCGGCGGGCGGAATGATGAGCTTCTGGCCGAGCTGGAGCGAGTGCGCATCGGTGATGCCATTGGCGAACGCGACGGATTCGATGGAGATGTCGTAGAAGTTCGCCATCGTCGCGAGCGTGTCGCCCTCGTGGATCGTGACCTCGGCAATGGGGTGAGCGCCCTCCGCCGCGACGGTGACGGGATTGCGGCTTGCGCCGATCGAGCCACGCGCGGCGGGCTGCGCTCGTGACGAATCCCCCGTGGTGACGACCGTGGCCACGATCGGCGCCCCAACGGCCGAGCTGGCGCGCGAGGCGGCCGTGGCAGTGAATGGAAGCGATAGCACGAGCACGGCGACCGAGGTGTTCAGGGCCAAACGCAATCCGCGCAACCCGACGAGCCCGCCGAGATAGCTCGTCGCGCCCTCGGCGAAGGAGAACGCGAGGCGGCGCGAGCTTCCACCGAGGAGGCGAAGGCGACGCTGGAGATTCCGCTTAGGGCTGGGCGTGGCCTGTGAGCGACGGGCAATCTGTCCCAACCCTGTGCGTCCCTCCCTGGATAATTTCGGCCGCTTTTGGCCGGTGTGCGTCAGTACCGTCCCTTCGCTCACCACATCGACCGTCTTTGTCGATCTCCCAACGGCATGAATGTACGAATTGCGTACTAGCCGTTGTGGGAGGACTGCACCGTAACCCGCGCGCAACTCTTGTGTCAACCACACAACGGGGTAGCACCAAGCGAGGCATAGGTGGATATCCGGTGTCGGTGCCGGTTTGCTCGTGCGAGTACCCCTACGTACGCTTCATTCGGTGCCCGACTACAGCCTTTCGTACGTGTATGTCTTCGCGTTTCTCGTGGTCGGGGCCCTCTTTGTCACGGCACTCCTGACGATCGCCCGCCTGATCGCCCCGAAGAAGGTCACCCCTGAAAAGCTGCGCACGTACGAATCGGGGGAGGAGCCGATCGGGCAGGCCTGGGGTCGATGGCCGACGCACTTCTACGTGTTCGCGTTGCTCTTCGTGGTGTTCGATGTCGAAGTGATCTTCCTCTTCCCGTGGGCGGTCCTTTTCCGTCAGCTCGGCATCGCTGGGCTCGTCGAAGTCGTGGTCTTCATTGGGATCCTGGTCGTCGGCCTCTATTACGCGTGGAAGAAAGACGCGTTGAATTGGTACTGAGCGCGCCGCGGCCCCGAGCCGATCTCGCGGCTGTTCGCGAGCACGTCGCCTCGCGCCTGGGGAACAAGGCTCGCGTCTCGACGCTCCACGACATGCTCGTCATCGACGTCGATCGCGATCGGCTCGTTGAGGTCGCGACGTTCCTGCGCGACGATCCGCGAACGCGCTGCGATCTCTACTCGGTGAACGCGGGCGTCGACACCGGCGCCGAACTGCGGTCGGTGACGTTCGTCCGTGGGACGGTGACGAAGGTCTTCGCGATGGTTCGAACGACGTGCACTGAGCTCGATCCGCACGTCCCCTCGCTCACCGGCGTTTGGGAAGGCGCGAACTGGTGCGAGCGGGAGACCTACGACATGTTCGGCATCGAGTTCGACGGCCATCCGGATCTGCGGCGGATCTTCCTAGAGGAGAGCTTCCCGGGGCATCCGCTCCGCAAGTCCTTCCTGCCTCCGCGTAGCGACGCGCGCGGAGGGTAGCGGTGCCCGTAGGGCCGCTCGGTCTCGATCCGCTCTTCTGGGCGCCGCTGCGTCTCATCATCGCCGTCGCGCTCGCGCTCTTCCTCGTGCTGAATGGCGCGCTACTCCAGATCTACCTCGAGCGGAAGATCCAGGCGATCATCCAGGACCGCTTGGGCCCGTATCACGTCGGCCCGTTCGGCCTCCTCCAGACCTTCGCAGACGCGATCAAGCTCATCGCCAAAGAGGACGTCCGTGCGCGCGCGACCGATCCCTGGTTCTTCCTCGCCGCGCCGGCCCTCGTCTTCTGTCCGATGCTCGCCTCCTGGGTCGTGCTGCCCTTCGCACAGGACATTGTTGGCGTCGACCTCAACATCGGGCTCCTGTATCTCACCACGCTCGGGTCGATGACCGTCCTCGGGATCGTCATCGCCGGATGGGCCTCGAACAACAAGTACGCGCTCGTCGGTGGACTGCGCTCGGCCGGGCAGCTCATCTCGTACGAGATCCCACAGATCTTGGCGCTCGTCTCGGTCGCCCTGGTCGTCGGGTCGCTGTCGATGATCGACATCACCCGATCTCAGGCCGGGCCGATGGTGAACGTGTTCGTGCTGCCCTTCTCCTTTCTGATCTACTTCATCGCCGCGCTCGCCGAGACGAACCGGACCCCGTTCGATCTACCGGAGGCCGAGTCGGAGCTCGTCGCGGGGTGGCTGACTGAGTACTCGGGCATGCGTTGGGGCACGATGCTCGCGCTTTCGGAATACGGAAACGTGACCGTGGTCTCCTCGATCGTCACAACGCTCTGGTTCGGCGGCTGGCAGGGTCCGGGCGTCGATGCCATCCCGCTCCTCGGCGTCCTCTGGTTCACGCTGAAGGTCTATGGGGTCATCGTGGTCATGATGTGGATCCGAGCGACGCTCCCGCGTCTGCGCATCGATCAACTGATGACCTTCTGTTGGCTCGGCCTGATCCCTCTGGCGCTCCTCAACATCATGGTGGTCGCCGTCCTGGCCCTCGCCTTCCCCGATACGAAGATCCCGATCGCGCTTGCGAGCTGGCTGCTCGTCATCGCGTTCATCGCCGGCGTCCCCTTCGTTCAGCGGCGGCGTCTCGCGCTGCTGCGCGCCCGCGCCTCGGCGTCGGCCGTCCGCGCGGCGAGCTAAGCCCGCCGCGTGAGTTTCGATTTCGTCGAGCCCGTCGTCTTCGCCGTGCTCGCCTTCGGGGTCATCGGCGCAGGCGCCGCGGTGGTGCTGCTCGACCGGATCACCGCATCCGCGCTCCTTATGGCCCTGACCTTTCTGTGCATGGCAGGGATGTTCGTGCTGCTGGGCGCGGAGACCATCGCCGCGTTCCAAGTGCTCATCTACGTCGGCGCGATCACGGTGCTCATCCTCTTCGGGGTCCAGTTCACCAAGCAGGGCGGTGACCGGTCGTATGCGCTCTTCTTTCAAAAGCAATACCCGCTCGCGGCGGCTTTGGTGGCCGCCGTGGCTATCCCCGTCGCTCTCTTCGCGTTCTCGTTCACCGCTCCGGCCCCGCCGCCCGGAGGCGGTGACATCCGTCCGCTCGCGACGAGCGTCTTCACGGACTACGCGTTCGCGTTCGAAGTGGCATCGGTGCTGCTCCTCGCCGCGATGGTCGGAGCGATCGTCCTGACCACACGCGATGAGCGCGCAGAGGCGGCAAGGCGCCGCAAATGACGGTCCCGCTGGGCGCCTACATCGCGGTCTCGGCCGGGCTCTTCTTCATCGGCTGCGCGGGCGTCCTCGTGCGGCGGAACGCGGTAGTGATCCTCATGTGCGTAGAGCTCATGCTGAACGCCGCGAACCTCGCACTGGTCGCGTTCTCGCGACGCTTCGGCGCTGTCGACCAGCGCGGCAGCGTGTTCGTGATCTTCGTCTTCGTGATCGCCGCCGCCGAGGTCGCGGTCGGTCTGGCGATCGTGCTCTCGGCGTACCGGAACCGACCGGTCATCGACGTCGACGAGATCCATCAAATGAAGGGATGAGACCGCAGGGATGATCGCGCTCGTCTGGCTCATCCCGGCGTTCCCGCTGGCCGCGTTCCTGATCGCCGGCCTTTTTGGCCGACGGTGGCTCGGCCACTGGACCGGGGTGATCGCCTCGGCCGCCGTGGGCCTCTCGGCGCTCCTCTCTATCGGGGTCTTCCTGGAGGTACTCGGCGGGAAGGAGCAGACGGTCGTCCCGCTTTATCGCTGGATCGGCGTCGGCGACTTCTCGGTGAACGTTGCGGCACTGATCGATCCGCTTTCCGCGGTCATGCTGCTCGTAGTCACGGTCGTCTCGTTCCTCATCTTCGTGTACTCGAACGGCTACATGGCCGACGACGAAGGCTTCTACCGCTTCTTCGCGTGGCTCTCGCTGTTCGTCTTCGCGATGCTCATCCTGGTCATGGCCGACAACTACCTCCTCATGTTCGTGGGGTGGGAGGGGGTCGGCCTCTGCAGCTATCTGCTCATCGGGTTCTGGTTCGAACGGCCCGAGCCATACCTCGCCGCGAAGAAGGCGTTCGTGATGAACCGGATCGGTGACTGGGGATACACGATCGGGATCATCACCATCTTCCTCGTCTTCAACTCCATGAATTTCCTGGACGTTTTTCACCGTCTCGACCAGAGCGCGCCCGCGCAGAACGTCATGACGATCATCTGCCTCGCACTCTTTTTCGGCGCGACCGGCAAGTCGGCGCAGCTGCCGCTCTACTCGTGGCTTCCCGACGCCATGGAAGGGCCGACGCCGGTGTCCGCGCTGATCCACGCGGCGACGATGGTCACCTCGGGCGTGTACCTCGTGGCGCGCTCGATGCCGCTGTTCGTGGCGGCAGGCTCCTCACTCGAGGTCGTCGGGGTCGTCGGCGCGATCACCGCGATCTTCGCCGCGACCATCGCGCTCGTGCAGTTCGACATCAAGCGTGTCATGGCCTATTCGACGGTCAGCCAGCTCGGCTACATGTTCCTCGCCCTCGGAGTCGGCGCGCCGGTGGCCGCGATCTTCCACCTGGCGACCCACGCGTTCTTCAAGGCGCTCCTCTTCCTGGGATCGGGGTCCGTGATCCATGGCCTGGGCGGCGAACAGGACATGCGCAAGATGGGCGGCCTGCGCCGCAGGATGCCGGTGACGTTCTGGACCATGCTCGTCGCCGGCGGTGCGCTTGCCGCTCTGCCGCCGCTCGCGGGGTTCTGGTCGAAGGATGAGATCGTCACGGCGGCGTTCGTGAACGGTCATGCCGTCCTCTACGCGATCGGCATCATCACCGCGCTGCTCACCGCGTTCTATGTCACGCGGGCCCTCTGGATGACCTTCTACGGCGAGCCGCGGGACCAGCACCTCTTCGATCACGCGCACGAGTCGCCGACGGTTATGACGCTGCCGCTGATCCTGCTCGGGGTCGGAACGGTCGCACTAGGTATCGCGATCGGCTTCCCGCCGGAGCAGGGATTCATTCACCGCTTCCTGGGTCCCGTGGTCGAAGCCGCCGGCGTCGTCGAACACGCGCCCGAGCTCGCGACGATCCTTCTCCTCGCGGCGGTGTCCGTCGCCGCCGGCGTCGTCGGCATCGCGATCGGCGTGCTGATGTACGTCCGGCATCGCCCGGATCCAGCGGCCGTCGCGCGCGCCGCGGGCCCGCTCTACCGGCTGCTCGTGAACAAGTACTACATCGACGAGCTCTACGACCATCGAATCGTGGAGGCCGCGCGCGCCATCGCCGGCGGCTCCTGGGCGTTCGACATCCACATCATCGACGGGCTCGCGAATCGTCTTGGCTGGGCGCTCGCGATGGGCGGGCAGGGCCTGCGGCGTCTTCAGACCGGCATCGTCGGCAACTACGCGCTCACGATCATGGCCGGCCTGTTGCTCATGCTCGTCGCGTATGGTGGCTACGCCGCCGGGATCTTCGGCCGATGACCCA
Organism: Chloroflexota bacterium; assembly: GCA_005881885.1. GTDB lineage: Bacteria > Chloroflexota > Limnocylindria > P2-11E > P2-11E > 3-1-20CM-2-70-9. The sequence goes on along the minus strand of VBDX01000123.1, from coordinate 4,864 downwards.
CCTGCTCTCGCTCCTCGTCGTGATCCCGATCGCGGGTCTCATTCCGCTCTTCATCTTCCGACGCGACGCCGGCGCGGCGAAGCAGGTCGCGATCACCACGACGGCGGTGGAGCTGGCCGTCTCGCTGTGGATGCTGACGCAGTTCAAGGTCGGTGAACCCGGCTTCCAGCTCGTCGAGCGCGTCGACTGGTTGCCGAGCCTCGGGATCAGCTACCTCGTCGGGGTCGACGGCATCTCGGTGCTGCTCGTTCCGATGACCACGCTGCTCACGTTCATCTCGGTGCTCTATTCGAGCGGCGGCGCGATCAAGACGCGGATCACCGAGTACATGACCGCCTTCCTTCTCCTCGAGGTGGGGATGGTGGGCGTTTTCGTCGCGCTCGATCTCTTCCTCTTCTACGTGTTCTTCGAGCTGATGCTCGTGCCGATGTACTTGATCATCGGGATCTGGGGCGGTCCGCGGCGGATATACGCGACGCTCAAGTTCGTCCTCTTCACTCTTGCCGGTTCGCTGCTGATGCTCGTGGGGATCGTCGCGGTCTACATCGCGTCCGCCGATATATCCGGCTCGCGCACGCTTTCCCTTCCGGATCTCCTGGAGCTCCGCGGCCGGTTCTCCGCCGACTTCCAGTTCTGGGTGTTCCTGGCCTTCGCGCTCGCCTTCGCGATCAAGCTACCGATGGTCCCGTTCCATACCTGGCTCCCGGACGCCCACGTCGAGGCGCCGACGGCGGGCTCGATCGTGCTCGCCGGCGTCCTGCTGAAGGCCGGCGGCTACGGCTTCCTGCGGTTCGGGCTGCCGCTCTTCCCGTTCGGGGTCCAAGCCTGGCTGCCGCTGCTCATCCTGCTGTCGGTCGTCGCCATCCTGTACGGCGCGATCGTCTCGGCGGTGCAGAAGGACCTGAAGAAGCTCGTGGCGTACTCATCCGTCGCGCATATGGGCTTTGTCACGCTCGGCATCTTCGTCCTGAACCTACAGGGTGGTGTGGGCGCCGTCCTGCAGATGCTCAACCACGGCTTCGTGACCGGCGCGTTATTCCTCCTGGTTGGCATCCAGTACGAAAAGACGCATCGGCGGATGATCGCGGACCTCGGTGGCATCGCGAACATATGGCCGCTCTTCACGACCTTCTTCGGCGTCTTCGTCCTCGCGTCGCTGGGGCTGCCTGGCCTCAACGGCTTCGTCGGCGAGTTCCTGGTGCTCCTCGGATCGTTCAAGTTCTCGGGGGTCCCGCTCGGCGGGCTCTTCTGGGGCCCAGCCGCCGCGATCGGCGTGATCCTCGCAGCGGTCTACCTGCTCTGGATGTTCCAGCGCGTGATGTACGGGCCGGCGCGCGAGGCGTATCGCGCACTGCCTGACATGTCGCGCCTCGAGATCGCATGCGCCCTCCCGCTCCTTGTGCTGACGGTGCTGCTCGGCGTCCTTCCGCAGCCCTTCATCGCGTACATCGAGCCATCGCTCGACCGGGTGATCCGCCTTGCCACCGACCCCTCGTTCACGGTGCTCGCATTTAGATGAGCGAGGAGCGATGAGCGACGTCACCGCCGTCTATCCGGAGATCATCGTCACCGCGGTCGCGATGATCGTGCTCGTCGTCGACGCGGTGCTCGATCGTCGGCGCGCGCCTACCGCGCTGCCGATCATCACCATCGCCGGTCTCGTCGTCGCGCTGGCTTCGGTCTTCAACGTCGTGCCGGCCGGCCAGTACTTCCGCGGCTTCGTGACCATCGATGCCTTCGCCACGTTCTTCCGAGCGGTCTTCATCATTCTCGCGATCTTCGCCGCCGCGGTGTCCCCCGCGTACCTCGCCCGACGGATGGTCCCGGCCGGGGAGTACTACGCGATCATCTGTTTCTCGACAGTCGGGGCGATGACCATCGCGTTGTCGGCGGATCTCATCACGCTCTTCATCGGCCTCGAGACGATGACCATCCCGATCTATGTCCTCGCCGGCATCCAGCGGTCCGACCGTTTCGCCAACGAGGCCGCCCTCAAGTATTTCCTTCTGGGGGCGTTCAGCTCTGCCCTGCTCCTCTATGGCTTCGCGTGGCTCTACGGCGTCGCCCACGCGACCGACTTCGTGACGATCGCCGGCGTTCTCACCTCGCAGGGCATCGCGAACGGCACGACGATCGTCGCCCTGGCGCTCATCACCGTCGGTCTCGGGTTCAAGGCCGCGATCGTCCCGTTCCACCAGTGGACCCCTGACGCGTACGACGGGGCGCCAACTCCGGCCACAGCATTCATGTCGGTCGGCCCCAAGGCCGCGGCGTTCGCCGCGATCCTGCGCGTCATGGTCGGCGCGCTCGGACCGCTCAGCGTGGACTGGAGCGCGATGCTCGCGGTGCTCGCCGCCCTGACGATGACCGGCGGGAACATCGTGGCCCTCGCGCAAACGAACACAAAGCGAATGCTCGCGTACTCGAGCATCGCGCACACCGGCTACATCCTCGCGGCGGTCGCGGCCGCGAAGGCCGGTCCGAGCGCGGGAGCCGCGGTGCTCTTCTACGTCTTCGCCTATGGCCTTATGAACCTGGGTGCCTTCGCATGTCTCCTGTACATGGATCTGGAGGGCACGCGAGGCGCGACGCTCGACGAGCTCAACGGCTTCGCGCGTAGACAGCCCCTGGGGGCACTCGCCTTCGCGGTGTTCCTCGTCTCGCTGACCGGGATCCCACCGACCATCGGCTTCGTCGCCAAATTCGTAGTGATCCAGCCGGTGCTCGATGCGGGCATGGCCTGGCTTGCCGTGGTGATCGCGCTCAACGCGGTGCTCGCGGCGTTCTATTACTTACGGGTCGTCGTGCACATGTACATGTACGAGCCCGAGGGCAAGGTGCCGCGCCTCATTCCGGGACGCGGCCTCTCTATTAGCCTCGGGCTCGCTTCGCTCGCCGTGGTCGTCCTCGGGATCTTGCCGAACTCGATCTACGAATGGGCACGTGAGGCCGCGCTACCGCTCGTTCGCTAGACCTTCAGCGCCGCGTTGGCAAGAGGCGCTCGCCCACCCAGCCCGCCACCGCGCCGATCGCGATGGCGATCGCGAGGGGGCCGAGTAGCTCGGGGAAGCGCAGCGAGATGAGGGCGTTGAACTCTTCGATCGGGAGTGACTGCGGCCGGAAGGCTTGATGCAGCTGCGTAGCGAGGATGCTTCCGAAAAACAGCGAGAAGAGCAACGCCACCGGCGCGGCGAGCGCGCCGCCGCGCCCCGCGATGAGACCGGCACAGAAGAGGATCGCCCCGGCGACCCCGAGCAAGATCGCCGGCGGGACGGGGAGCGGCTCGGTGAGGGCCCACCAGAAGCCGAGCCCGATCGCGCTCGCACAGATGGCGCCAAAGACGCGCGCCCAGCTCATCGACGGCCGAGCGCCCGGGAGCGAAGCCATTCGCCGGCCGCGCCGGCGAGCATCCCGCCGATCGCATACGGCACCACCGCGAGGACGAGCGCGGTCTCGCTCTGCAACATGTCCAACGGACTCTCACCCGCTGCGCTCGGCCCAATGAGCGTCACGACTCCGAACAGCGCACCGCCGAGCAGCACCGAGAGTGCGCCTGCGAGCCAGCCGCGACGGCCGGCGAAGAAACCCGCGCCGAGCGCCGCGAACATTACAAAGGCGATCGCGCCGATCGTCGTGAAGCTCGGAACCAGATACGGAATGATCTGGACTACGCCCGCGCCGATGACCGCGAGCGCGAAACGCACGTTCTACGCCACGGTGGCGAGCGCGTGGTCCGCACGATTGAGCGGCCGCACCGAGCCGTCGTCGTCGATCACCGCGATGTCCTCGATACGCACGCCGAAGCGACCGGGCAGGTAGACGCCGGGCTCGATCGAGAACGCCATTCCGGGTTCGAGCGGCTCGCGATTCCCGCGGACCAGGTACGGATGCTCGTGGCCGTCGAGACCGATCCCATGACCGACCCGGTGGATGAAGTACGCACCGTATCCGGCTTCATCGATGACCCGTCGCGCCGCGGCGTCGATCGACTCGGCCGGTGCGCCCTTGTGCGCAGCGGCGTAGCCGGCTTCCTGCGCCCGGCGGACGACGTCATGCACACGCTGCCGCTCGCTCTCGATGGTCTTCCCGACGTGCACCGTCCGCGTGATGTCCGATCGATAGCCGCGGCGAGCGCCGCCGAAGTCGAGGACGACCGTGTCACCCTCCACGATGCGGCGATCGCCGGTCTCATGATGCGGCGACGCGCCGTTCGGACCGGACGCGACGATCGTGAATCCGACTTCCTCGTGTCCCTCGTCACGCAGCAGGCTCGCGAGCTCCGCACCGACCTCGCGCTCCGTGCGCCCGGCGAACGGACGGCCGAGCATTCGCGCGTACGCGCGATCGGCGGACTCCGCGACGAGGCGCAGCGCATCCCGTTCGATCGCGTCCTTGCGCATCCGCATCTCGCGCGTGATCTCCGACGCGACGCTGAACGCGCGTTTGGGCAGCGTCGATTCGAGCCGGAGCACGAACGCAGCCCACATCTGGTCAGCGACCGCGATCCCGCCTCCGGCGCTCACGAGTCGTGCGACGAGGGCGTAGGGATCATCGGTCTCACCCCAGGTCGCGCGCTCGAGATCGGGGGCCGCGACCGCGGCCCGCGGTGCCTCGAGCTCGGGACAGACCATGGTCGCCGTTCCGTCGTAGCCGAGGACGAGGCACGTGAGCCGTTCGCTGGTGAATAGCTGGTACCCACTGAGATAGAAGAGGTCGGCGCCGGGAGAGGCGAGCAGCGCCGCGAGGCCGCGCTCGCGAAGCTCCGCGGCGGCGCGGGCGCGTCGGTCCGCGAAGCTCGCTCGTTCGGTCGGCATTCGTCCTGCACTCGGAGAATAGCTGTATGCGCCGTTGGTTTGTCGCATTC
>VBDX01000091.1 GCA_005881885.1 Chloroflexota bacterium | reverse complement strand
GTCGCGCTGCTGCGCGCGCACCTCGACCGGCGCGGCTTCGGCGACGTCGAGATCGTTCCCGGGCACGGCGAGCCGCCCTCGCGCTGGCCGACGGATTCGATCACCGCGCGCGCCGCCGTCGACGCATGTCGCGCGACCTACGTCACGGAACCGGTGGTCTATCCGCTGCTCGCCGGATCGGGGCCGATGGCGCTGGTGTGCGACAAGCTCGGCATTCCCGTCGCGGGCTTCGGCTCGGGCAACGCGGCCTCCGCGAACC
>VBDX01000090.1 GCA_005881885.1 Chloroflexota bacterium | reverse complement strand
GAGGTCTGTCGCGAGATCCTCGTAGTCGCCGAAGGAGCCGAGATGGCGCTTGAACCCACCGGAGCGCTCGAGCTCGAGCATCGTTCGCGCGTTGTGCACCACCGCCGCGATCTTCGGCCGGCTACGTATCACGCGCTCGTCACCCACGACCGTGTCGATCTCGCGATCGCCCATGCGCGCGACCCGCTCGACATTGAAGCGGTGGAACGCGGCTTTGATCCCCGCCCACTTCGCGTCGACGACGCGCCAGCTGATCCCCGCCTGGAAGACACCTCTGCTCAGCTGCTCGAGATAGTCGTCGAGGGTCTTCGGCTTGATCTTCGGCGGTCCGCCATCCATCGGCCGGTGACTTTACGCCTTGTTCAACCAGCGCCGCGTTTGGGCCCTCGGCCCCTCAAAATGTCGCTTCGGAGCGTTTTTCCGGTGCCTTCGTCACAGTGGGCGGGCCTAGCGCCCGCATCGTTGCGCAACTGTTACCTGATCGCGTTGCCCGGACGCCTGCTCGGCATGGCACCTGCCCGTACATGTGTCACTCGGAAAAGGAGCAGGCCATGGCACGGAAAGCAGGAGGCGGCATGACTGTCGCCGAAGCCGGCCGGATGGGTGGCCGGTTGGTCAGCGAAAAGTACGGCCCGGAGTTCTACGAGAAGATCGGGAAGAAGGGCGGCTCGAGCACGGCCAACAAGTACGGGCCCGAGTTCTTCGGCCGCATCGGCAAGAAGGGCGGCCGCGCTGTGACCGCGAAGTACGGAGCCGGCCACTTCGAACGGATCGGTCGCAAGGGTGGGCAGAAAGTCGCTGACCTGATCGAGCGCGCGAAGGCCCTCGAGTCAGCCCCCGAGGAAGCGACGAAAGAGGCGACGACTCCGACCGACTAGCGCTCGGCGTACCTTGGTCCCTTGATGGATCGAAGGGAGCTGGGAGCGGGGACGCGTGTCGTGCGCGCCGCGCGTTCGCTCCCCTCGGGCCATGGCGAACCCGTCGTCCCGTCTCTCGTGCAGAGCGTTGCCTTCGACTATGGATCCGCAGCCGAGCAGGACGCGGTCTTTGGAAACGAGCGTCCCGGGTACGTCTATGGCCGCTACGGAACGCCGACCACCGCCGCGCTGGAGCGCGCGCTCGCGGAGCTCGATGGCGTCGACACGGCGACGTGCTTTGTCACCGGGATGGCCGCGATCGCGGCCGCGGTGGATGCCTGCGCGATCGCTCGCGGCGGCCGGGTCGTTGCCCAGGAGGACTGTTACGGGCAGACGCGCGCGCTCTTCGAGCGCTGGTCGCGCGAGCGCGGCGCGGACATCGCCTTCGTGGACACGACTGATCACGAAGCCGTGGAGGCGGCGCTCCGCGCGCGGCCGAGCGCGCTCCTGTACGCCGAGGCCATCGCGAATCCGCTGCTGCGCGTGAATGATGTCGCGACGCTTGCGCGGCTGGCGAGCGAGAACGGCGCGGCGCTCGCGGTCGACGCGACCTTCGCGACACCAGTGCTTTTCCGGCCAGCTGCATTGGGTGCGACGATGGTCATTCACTCGCTCACCAAGTACATCAACGGTCACGGCGACGTGATGGGTGGCGTCGTGGGCGGCTCGGAGGAGCTCGGGCGCGCCATGCGCGACCGCACGATCCTCGACGGCGCTTATATGCCGCCGCACGAGGCCTGGCTCGCGATCCGCGGCATGCGCACGCTCGCCCTCCGCGTGCGCCGGCAGAGCGAGAGCGCTCTGGCGTTGGCGCGGCACCTCGCGGCACACCCCAAGACCTCGCGGGTCCGCTATCCGGGTCTTCCGGACCACCCGCAGCACGAGCTCGCGACGCGGCAGTTCGGCGGCCTCTACGGGGGCGTCGTCTCCTTCGCGCTGCGTGAGGACACCAAGGAAGCCGCGTTCCGGTTCCTCGATGCCCTCGAGCTGGCCGCCTCCGCGACGACGATCGGCGATCTCTTCACCGAGGTGCTTTACCCGCCGATCTCGTCGCATCGACGTCTGCCGCCCCAAGAGCGCAAGCGCCTCGGCATCACGGACGGTTTTCTGCGCATCTCTGTCGGGATCGAGGACCTGACCGACATCACCGCGGACATCGATCGCGCCCTTGACCGCGTCTAGCACGGCTCGCGCTCTGGTCTTCAACTGCCACATCACCGGCCTTGCGGTGGCGCGCTCGCTCGCCGCACACGGCGTCGAGGTGATCGCGCTCGACCCCGACCCCCGGGGTCTGGGGCAGGCGTCGCGGGCCGTCAAGGAGCGGCACACCTGTCCGAATCCGCTCGAGGATGAGAAGGGTCTCGTGCAATACCTGCTCGACAACGCGGAGCGCTTCGGCGAGGGCGCGGTGCTCTTCCCTACGAATGATGAGTGGGTGATGGCCGTCGCGCGGTACCGCACCCAGCTGGAGGCCTGCTACCGCATCCCGTTCAGCGAGCTATCGGTGATCGACGCGGTCCTCGACAAACGCCGCTTGTACGCGGACGCGCACCACCTCGGTATTCCGATCCCGAAGACGTTCACGCTGAACGATCCGAAGGCGACGTCCCGCGAGATCAGGTATCCGGCGATCGTCAAACCGGCAGAGCAGCGGCGCTTCTACGACCGTTTCGGGGTGAAGGTGTTCCGCGCGGAAAACGCCGCCGAGCTCCTTCGTTTCGCGCGCGAGGCAGCCGATCTCGCGTGCGTGGCGCAGGAGATCGTTCAGGTGCCGCCGGGCGGGTTCTACTCGTTCTGCTCGTTCATCTCGGCCGACGGAGAAGTGCGCGGTGCGTTCGTGGGCCGGAAGCTTGAGCAGTATCCGGAAGGCTTCGGCACAGGGTGCCTTGTCGTCGGCGAACAGGTCCCGGAGATCCTCGAACGCGGCACCGCGATCCTCAGCGCGTTCGGCTACCACGGGATCAGCGAGGTCGAGTTCATTTGGGATCCCATGCGAAAAGAGCATCTGCTTCTGGACGTGAACCCGCGAGTCTGGAAGTGGATCGGTCTTCCGATCGCCAGCGGCGTGGATCTCCCGTGGCTGGCGTACAGCGACGCGATCGGCCGGCCCGCGCGCGCCGGCGCGGTGCGCGATGGCATGCGCTGGATCTACGAGCGCGACTACGCATTGCTTTCCCGGACCAGGCCGCTCTTTCCCGCGACCGGCGAGGTCGTGAACGCGGTGTGGGACCCCGACGATCCGGGCCCGTTCGCGCAGCTGATCCAAAACGAGGGACCTGCCGGGAAGTATTACTGCGCGTGTTGAGGCGAAGCCGAAACACGGCAGCTGCCTCGGCGCGCAAGCGCCGTGATGGCAGACCGTGCGCGTGTTAGCTCAAACTCGGCGTATGCCCGGTCGGGTCGCGGTCTTGGTCGTCACGATGGTCCTCGCCTGCACGGCTGCGCCGACCACTCCAACGTCATCGCCGGCCCGCTCCGAGCCCGCCGCGACGGTGGGCGTCGTCCCAGCGTCGGGCACTCCCGGGGCGGCGTGCCCCGCCATCCGCCAGATCTCGCTCGGCGCGATCAGCGGAAAGTTCGGGTATCCCTCCGAAGGCAGCCCACCGCTCGCCCTGATCGCGGTTCGGGTCGAAGACCCCAGGGTGTTTCGGATGCTGCACACGCCGCAGCTTCCCGGAGGGGCGCTGATCCCGTATGCGATCGGCGCCATCGAGCCCGGGACGTACGTCGTTCTCGCCTACGTCGAGGGGAGCGGCGACGGCCTCGCCGGCGCGTACACCCCTGCCGTGGCCTGCGGCCTTCGAGCCGACTGCCAAGACCACTCGTTGATCCGCGTGACCGTCACTGGCGGCCAGACCACATCCGGCGTCGACATACTCGATTGGTACGCACCGGCCGGGATCTTCCCCAAGCGACCGGCGGGGACGGAGCCACTCCGCGCTGGCGACAGCTTGGCGGTCTGCAATCCGTATGCGGACTCAGCGAACATCCGCGCGAGCGCCGGTCTGGGATTCCCCGTCCGACGCACGCTCGATAACGGTGCGCGGGTGGTTGTACGCGACGGACCACTCGGAGCCGACGGCTATGACTGGTACGAGGTCAACCTCGCTGGAGACCAATTGGCCAGCGGCTGGGTCGTCGCTTACGCGCTCCGCAAGTGACCGGGATACCAGAGCGCGTTCGGCTCACGCGAAAGTAGATCCGATGCGCTTCGGCTTCTGGATGCCGGTGTTCGGCGGCTGGCTGCGGAACGTCGAGGACGAGGGCATGCCGGCGACGTTCGCCTACCAGCGCGACCTCGCCCTTCGCGCGGAAGCAACCGGCTGGGACGTCACGCTCGTCGCGGAGCTCAACCTGAACGACATCAAAGGACCCGAAGCCGACTGCCTCGAAGCGTGGACGACCGCGGCGGCGCTGGCGCCGCTCACGAAGCAGCTCGAGCTCATGACCGCGGTGCGCCCGAACTTCCGGCTGCCCGCGCTGGTCGCGAAGGAGACGGCAACGATCGATCACATCTCGGGCGGCCGGTTCACGCTGAACGTGGTGAGCGCGTGGTGGGAGTCGGAGAGCCTCCAATACGGTGGCACCTGGGTGGCGCATGACGAGCGTTACGCGCGGACGGCGGAGTTTCTCGCGGTGCTCAAAGGGATGTGGACCAAGGACGAGTTCTCGCTCGAAGGCCGGTATTACACGATCAAGAACGCACGGCTCGCTCCTAAGCCCGTTCAACGGCCGTGGCCCGTCCTGTACGCCGGCGGCGAGTCGCCGGCGGCGAAGGACCTCATCGCGCGCGAGTGCGACGCATATCTCATGCACGGCGACCCGCCGGACGTGCTGCGCGCGAAGATCGCCGACATGCGGGCGCGGCGTGCGAAGCATCCCGAGCTCCCGCCGCTCCACTTCGGGGTGGCCGCGTATGCCATCGTCCGTGGCAGCGATGCCGACGTGAAGAAAGAGGTGGCGCGCATCACGGATGTGCGCGCGAGCGCCCGCGGGTACGCGAGCTACCTGGATTTCATCAAAGGCTCGCAGCTCGAGACCCAGGTGTCTCTCGA
>VBDX01000089.1 GCA_005881885.1 Chloroflexota bacterium | reverse complement strand
TGCGGACCGCGAAGCAGTTGATCAACGCGCTAGCGGCGGAGTGGGTCCCCGAAAAACATGCGGACGCCTACCGCGAGGAGCTGCTGGAACTCCTGCGGAGCAAGCCGGCGGCGGCGGCCGCGGAAGCGATCGAGGCAGGGGGCGGAGGCGAGATCGGCGACCTCATGACCGCCCTCCGTGCGAGCGTCGAAGCAGCCAAGCGCAAGGGAGCGAAGAAGACCGCGAGCTCGAAGCGCGCCGGGTAGCTACCGGCTCGCGATCCGTCCCAGGATGAGCCGCCGCGGCGGCACCTTGCGCGCACTCCACCGAAAGGCGTCGCGGACCATGGCGATCGCGTCCGCGTCCGCAGGTTTGCCCGCGACGTGGACGTCGGCGTAGGGCTGTCCACGCTCCACGCGGTCGCCGACCTTCGCGTGGAGCACGATGCCGGTCCGGTGGTCGATCGGCTCGCCCTTCTTTTCGCGACCCGCCCCCAGATGCACCGAGGCGATTCCGACTCGGTCGGCGGCGATTGCCGCGACGTATGAGGTTCGCGGCGCGCGGAGCGTCTGGACGTGCGGCGCCCGCGGCAGCTTCGTCGGATCGTCGACCATCGAGACGTCGCCGCCCTGCGCCGCGACGAGCTCGCGGAACTTCGCGAACCCTGCTCCCGACGCGATCGCCGCATCTATCCGCGCAAGCCCGGACTTCGTGTCGCGCACCCGGCGCGCGCGGACGAGCATCTCGGCGCCGGCAACGCGCGTGAGCTGGGCGAGGTCCGCTGGACCCGCCCCGTGCAGCGCCGTGATGGCTTCGGCGATCTCGAGGCTGTTTCCCACCGCGCGGCCGAGCGGCTGCTCCATGTCGGTGAGCTCGCAGGTGACGTCCAGGCCGTGGGCAACGCCGATCGCCACCATCGCTCGCGCGAGCTCGCGCGCGGAGCGCAGGTCCTTCATGAACGCGCCACTGCCGACCTTGACGTCGAGGACGACGGCGTCGGCCCCCGCAGCGATCTTCTTCGACATGACGCTCGAGGCGATGAGCGGGATCGCCGGAATGGTCCCTGTGGCATCACGGAGCGCGTACATCTTGCCGTCGGCCGGCGCGAGATCGGCCGTCTGTCCGGACACCACGATCCCGATCCGCTCGAGCTGGGCGAGGAACTCGGCGTTCGTGAGGTCGACGCGGTAGCCCTTGATCGATTCAAGTTTGTCCAGCGTCCCACCGGAGAATCCGAGCCCGCGCCCGCTCATCTTGGAAACGGAGGCGCCGCACGCCGCGACCAGCGGCGCGACCACGAGCGTCGTCTTGTCGCCAACCCCGCCGGTCGAATGCTTGTCGACGACGTGGCCGAAGCGGGAGAGGTCCAGCCGCTCGCCCGAGCGGACCATCGCCGCGGTGAGCGCGGCGGTCTCGGCGGCGTTCATCCCGCGCCAGACGACCGCCATACAGAACGCGGCCATCTGATAGTCAGGGACGTCGCCGACCGTATACCCGAGCACGAGCGCGCTGATCTCGTCCGCGCTCAGTTTTCCGCCGTCGCGTTTGCGCTCGATGAGCTCGATGGCGCGAATCGTCCCGTTCAATCTCGCACCTTCGGTGCGGAGACACGCTCACGGCTGGGTGGCTTGCTCGTCACGGCAAAGCCGCTCCTCGCTCGGCCGATTTCAAAGCTTCGCGATCACGCCCTTGATCAGCTCACCGAGGCGCTTGCCGGCGCGGTTCGCAACCTCGAGCACCGATTCGGCGGTGACGTGCTCGATCTGACCCGGGATGCCCGTCGCCATATCGGTGACGGTCGCGATCCCAAGGATCCGCATGCCCAAGTGCCGCGCGACCAAGACCTCCGGAACGGTGCTCATCCCGACTGCGTCAGCGCCGAAACCGCGCATCATGCGCAGTTCCGCCGGTGTCTCGTAGTTCGGCCCGGCCACCGCGATGTACACACCTTCGCGCAGATCGCCGTCGACCTTGTGCGCGAGTTCGCGCAGCTCCTCGGTGTACGTGCCGACCATGTCCACGAAGCGCGGGCCGAGCCGGTCGTCGTTCGGACCGCGAAGCGGGTTGACGCCCATGAAATTGATGTGGTCGTTGATCACCATGAGATCGCCGGCCTTGAACGCCGGATTCAGTCCGCCACAGGCGTTCGTGATGATCATCGTCCGCACGCCCCAGGCGCCGAGCACCCGCACGGGGAAGCCGATGGTCGCGATGTCGTAGCCCTCGTAGTAGTGAACCCGCCCGTTCATGATCGCGACGTCCCTCCCCGATACCGTTCCGACGACGAGCTCGCCCGCGTGACCCGGTGCGGTGCTCTTCTGGAAACCGGGGAGATCGCCGTAGGCGATCCGCGAGCCGTCGGTGACCTCGCGCGCGAGCGCGCCTAGCCCGCTCCCCAGAATGACGGCGATGTTCGGCGCGCGCTTCGTCCTCGCACGGATCGCCGCTACGGCAGAGGCCGTGTCGGGCATCACGTGCCCGGCTCCTTCAGGATCTTCTGGCGCAGCAGCTCGACAAACGGCCGAGCGTGCGCGGTGCGTGCGAAGCGCGCGACCGTCTCGGACCGCCTCACCGTGACGATGTCGTCCGCCTTGAGGTCGTGCTCTTCCTGCCCGTCGAGCGAGAGGACTGCAGGATCGTCCCGCAGCTCGAGCTCGAGGACCTGTTGCGGATCGAAGACGATCGCGTTGCCGAAAGAGAGGTGCGGCGCGATCGGGACCATCGTGATCGTGCTCGACGCGGGGAGAATGAGCGGCCCGCCGACGGAGAAGCCGTAGGCGGTGCTGCCCGTCGCGGTCGCCACGATGAGACCGTCCGCCCAGTAGACGATCAGCGGTTCGCCGTCCACCCTCACGGCGACGCGGATCGAGCGGACCTGCTTCCCTCGTGCGACGACCACGTCGTTCAGAGCAAGCGCCCGCGCGAACTCGTTCCTATCACGCATTACGCGCGCGTCTAGCATCGCGCGGACCTCGAGCTCGAAGCGGCCGGCGACGACGTCCGCGAGCGCGGCGTCGAACTCGGTGATCGTCGTGGCCGTCAGGAAGCCAAGTCGCCCCAGGTTCACTCCGAGGATCGGGATGTCGAGCGGGGAGAGCACCCGGGCCGCGCGCAGCACCGTGCCGTCCCCGCCGAACACGCATGCGATCCCAGCGGTCGAGACGCCGATGGGTAATGCGTGCCCGTCCAACGAGACCTCGAAGATCTCGTGTCCGGCGAGCCGCAGCTTCACCGCGAGCTTCTTTGCGATGTCGACCGACTCCGGCCAGTCTGGCCGGGAGGCGAGAGCGATCTTCATCCTGCCGCCTCGCGCGCCGCGTCCGCCAACGCCTGTGCGGACAATCCGTCCGCTCCCTTGCGGGCGTGTAGGAAGATCTCGCGGTTGCCCTCGCGACCGGCGATCGGCGACGGCGCCACCGCGATCACGCCGAAGCCACGTGACACGAGGTCGCGGGCGACGGCGACGACCGCGTCCGCTCGCGCCTGCGGGTCGCGGACGAGGCCGCCCTTGCCGACCGCTTCGCGCCCCGCCTCGAACTGTGGCTTGACGAGTGCGACGACGTCGCCGCGATCGCGAAGCTTGGCGAGCGCCGGCGGCAGCGCCAGACGGAGCGAGATGAAGGAGACATCCGCGACGACGAGATCCACCGACTCCTCGACCGGGACGCCCTCGCGGGCGTTCACGCCCTCGTGGACGAGGACCCGCGGATCGTTGCGCAGCCGCCAGTCGAGCTGGCCTTTTCCGACGTCGATCGCGTGCACCCGCGCGGCACCGCGCTGCAGCAGGACATCGGTGAAGCCGCCGGTCGACGAACCCACATCGATCGCAATCGTGCCGCGCACGTCGAGCCCGAATGCCTCGAGCGCGCCGGCCAGCTTATCGCCGCCCCGCGAGACGTATCGCGGGCCCTCCTCGATGACGACCTCGACGTCCTCGGGCACAGGCTCGGCTGCCCTGTCCGCACGGTCACCACCCACACGCACGGCGCCCGCGAGGATGAGCGCCTGTGCTCGCTCGCGGCTCGGAGCGAGCTCACGCTGCACAAGCAGGTGATCGAGCCTGACGCGTCGCGCTATCGACGGGGCTCGTTTCGGGCTCCGTCAGGCTGCCCACCCGCGAGGCCCTCGAGAATCTCGGTCAACGCGCGCTAGCCTAATCGTCCTTTCTAGACTGCCCTGCGATGCCGAAGCGACTTCCGCGCGCGCGGACGCTGAAGGGCGATCCTAAGCTCGCGTACTACGACTCGGCCGGTGGCGTCGCCGGGGAGCCCGTGATCCTGCTGCTGCATCAGAGCCTGGCGCGGTCGGAGGACTGGGAGAACATCTTCCCTCGCCTCGCGACGCGCTACCGGACGATCGCTTACGACGCCCGCGGTCACGGAAAGAGCGGCCGCGCCTCCGAGTACACGCTTCGCGCGTTCGCCGACGACGCGCTCCGCGTCTTGCGTGAGATCGCGAAGGCGCCAGCCGTGCTGATCGGGCACTCGCTCGGCGCGCTTACTGCGCTCATTGCCGCTAGCGACGCTCCCGATCTCGTCCGCGCCATCGTTCTCGAGGACCCGCCGATCCCGTATCCGAAAGCGTGGGACCCGGCGCGGTACGGGCAGCTGCGTGAAGCGCTCGGCGCGGGCGATGTCGCGGCACTCGCCAAGGCCGTGGCGAAGCAGCCACTTCCCTCGCCCGGGCCACGGGGCGAGCGGACCTACGGCGAGCTCCGCGGCTTCTACGCGGCGGAGCGTGTCGTGACGTACTTCCGCGACGTCGACCCGGCGTTCATCGACGCGCGCACCGCGGGCGACGATGCCACCGCGAGCGCGCTCACCGACGCGCTCGCGAACGTCCGGTCGCCGGCGCTCGTGCTCGCCGGCGAGCCCCGACTTGGCGGGGCGGTGGACGATGCGGCCGAGTGGAAGCTGAAGAAGCTCCCCGACATCACCGTGAAGCGATTCCCAGGAAGCGGTCACCTCCTCCACGGTTTCCGGCCCGAGCAGTTCATCGAGAACATCGAGCCGTTCCTCCGCAAGCTGCGCGACAGTTAGTCGGCCGTGCCGGGCATCAAGTCGGGCGTCAGATGGAGCTCGCTGACGTAAGCGTCGCCGACGTGGCTCCGACCTTCGTAGATTCGAATACGGTCGCCGACCTTCAACTTGGCCCAGCGGTTAGGCGAAGTGGGAGTGAGCCGTGCGCGGCTCATTTCGCCGAGTTTCAGCCACTCCCGGTCAAAAAGATCGAGTTGAAAGCCATACATCAGTGGCACTCTGCCCTCACGCTCGCCGAACGACGCCTGTGGGCGGTAACCCGAGGTCACGGGGTGCTTCCGGCCGCCCTCCGAGGGACCAAAGAGCCGTACCTGGACGATCAGATGCGGTGGCGCGCTAGGCCTGCTCACGCCTCGCCTGTTTCGCGAGGGCATCCGCGAGCTGGGTTATGCGTAGATCCGCCGCGTCCAAACGCTTCGCGCATTCGGCATAGAGGTGTAGACCTTCTTCATACAGGCGAACCGCGTCGTCCAGGTCGAGAGCCGGGTCCTCGAGCTTGTCGGCGATCGCCTCGAGGCGCTCGAGGGCCTTGTCGAGCGTGACTTCGGGCTCAGCCATTTCGCTCGACAGTCTCCACGAGCGCGCCGGCCCGCCCATCGCGCATACGCAGCCGGACGTGATCGCC
>VBDX01000122.1 GCA_005881885.1 Chloroflexota bacterium | reverse complement strand
GGCATCGTCGGCGGGAGCGCGAGGTAACCGATGCGCTCGCCGGGCGTCAGGAGCTGCTTGCCGTAGGTGTAGATGAGGATCGAACGCGGATACGACTCGGTCGGGCTTTCGTAGTGGCGGCCGTCGTAGAGGATGCGGCAATAGGCCTCGTCCGACAGCAGGTAGATCGCGCGCCCGTTCCGCTCCGAGGCGGCCTCGAGGACGGCAGCGAGACGATCGAGCGTCGCGCGCGGATAGGCCTTTCCGGTCGGGTTGTTCGGAGAGTTGACGATGATGGCACGCGTCCGCGCGGTGATCGCCCGCTCGACGGCCGGCACGTCGATGTCGAACGTCGTCATGTCGACGCGTACCTTCACCGGCAGCAGGCCGAGGCCCTTTGCGATGCCGTCGTAGAAGAACCAGGGCGGCGTGAGATAGATGACCTCGTCGCCTTCGTCGCAGACGGCGCGCATGGCGACCTCGAGGCCGGCGAACGCGCCGGTCGTCAGCGCGATGTCTTCCGCAGCGAACCGGATACCCCTGTGCTCGGAGAGCGAGGCGACGATCGCGCGCCGCGCCTCGGGCACATTCATGTGGTACGCGAACCAGTCCTTGCGCCGGGGCTCGCTCCACTTCTTGATCGCAGCCACGTATTCGGGGAGCGGCATCTCTTGCGGATTGCCGGCGACGAAGTCGGCGATCCCGGCTCTCGTTCCACGCGCGCTGAACCACTCGAAGAACTCGAGAAGCTGCTGATGCGCGGCGAGCAGGGCGTCCATCTTGCGCGAAATCGGCCGCATTTCCATGCCGTCGCGAATGCTATGGCTCGGGTCTAAACTCGGCACGTCCGGCCTGACCGGGAAGAACGGGAGTGTGGAGGATCTGATGTACTCGAGCCTCATCTCCAAGATCGAGAAGGCGAAGCGTTACGCCGAAGAGCCCGAACGGATCAGCTTCAGGAGCTTCGAGGTCGCGTTCCGCGGTGACAACGGCACGCACGCCGTCTCCCTCAAGGGCGATGACTGGACCTGCGAGTGCGAGCATTTCCGCACGTCTGGGCTCTGCGCCCATGTGATGACGTTGCAGCGAATGTTTGGTGCGCATCTCACGGACAACGCCCGATACACGCAGGAGCACGTTCCGGCCTGATCCTTCGCCCACAACTGAATACGCGGCGTCCCAGCGAAGCCGGTGAGATTCCGGCAGGGTCGCGCCACCGTGAAGAGCTAAAGCTCCAACTCGGGTCGCCTAGGACGTCCGCTCGCGGCCTACACGCCTTCGCAAGAAAGGGGTGCGCCAGATGCGGTCACGGCTCGTCGCGTTCGTCGCGGTCCTTCTCTTTCTCCTTCCTGCGTGCGGTGGGGCCTTCGTGCCCGCCTCCCCGCCGGCACCGACACCGACCGCTTCGCTCGCCGCGCGCTACCCGCTCACGGTCAGCGACGACCGCGGTCACGCTCTCACGCTCGCCGCCGTGCCCATGCGGATCGTTTCGCTCGCGCCGAGCGCGACGGAGATCGTGTTCGCGCTCGGGGCGGGCGACCGGGTCGTGGCGACCGATGATTTCTCGGACTTCCCGGCGGAGGCGAAGGCACTCCCGAAGCTCGGCGGCGTGCGCACGAGCCCCGAGAAGATCGTGGCCGTGCAGCCCGATCTCATCTTGGCGATCACATCGGGCAACCTGCCGGCGCAGCTCGATGCTCTCGGTCAGCCGCTCTTCGTGTTCGATCCCAGTGACCTCGAAGGCGTGTACAAGAACATCCTCGCGGTTGGCAGGCTCGTCGATCGCGAGCAGCGCGCGCAACAGATCGTTGCGGACATGCGCTCGCGCATCGATGCCATTGGCGCCAAGGCCAAGCAGGCGACCACCAAGCCGCTGGTCCTGCACGAGGTCGACTCAACGGATCCCAACCGCATCTTCGTCGCCGGACCCCGCAACTTCATCGACTCGATGATCGCCGTATGCGGCGGCGTGAACGTGGCCGCAGACGCGCCCACGAAGTTCCCGGCGTTTTCGCCGGAGCAGATCGTCGCCCGCGCTCCCGACATCATCGTCCTGGCCGACTACCGGTTCGGAACGACGCCGGAGATGGTGACGGCGCGGCCGGGGTGGTCGGCCATTCCAGCGGTGCGGCAGCGCGCGATCTATCCCATCGACGACGACCTCGTGAGCCGGCCGGGACCGCGGCTCGTCCTGGGGTTCGAGGCGTACGCGAAGCTCCTCCATCCAGAGCTCTTCGGCAAGCCGTGAACGGGGGCGCGCACGGCCAGAAGAAGCGCAAGGGGCTGGTCATCGTTTTCACCGGAAACGGTAAGGGGAAGACGACCGCGGCGATGGGCCTCGGGCTCCGCGCGGCCGGCAACCGGATGCGCGTACGCGTCATTCAATTCATCAAGGGGACGTGGAAGACCGGAGAGGTCGAGGCGGTGAGGCCGCTCGCGCCGCTTTTCGAGATCGTGCGTGCCGGCCGTGGCTTCACGATCGACCGGCTCCGCGATCCGCGTATCCCGATGGAGGACCACGTCGCCGCCGCGCAGGCCGGCCTCGTCGAAGCGCGCGAGGCGATCACCGCCGGCGGACTCGACGTGGTGGTCCTCGACGAGATCCTGGGCGCGATCAAGGCCGAGCTCGTAACGCTCGACCAGGTCCTCGATCTCGTGGCGACGAAGCCGCCGCCGCTGCACCTCGTGCTCACCGGGCGCGACGCGCCGCAAGCGCTCGTCGAGCGGGCCGATCTCGTTACGGAGATGCGGCTCGTGAAGCACCCCTATTCGCGGGGAATCGTGGCCCAGCGCGGCATCGAGTTCTGAGTGCGCGCGCACCTGGCGGCACCGCTCGTCGCGGCCGGCTTCCTCACCGCTGTCCCTTTTCCGAGCGTCGCCACGCCCGCGGCCGCGTTTCCGCGCGCGCTCGCGTATTTCCCGGTCGTCGGAATCGCGATCGGCCTCGTGGCCGCCGCGACCGATGTGCTCGTCTCACGCGTGCTGCCGGCGGGGGTGGTTGCCGCGGTCGACCTCGGCGCGCTCGCCCTTCTTACCGGCGGGCTCCATCTCGACGGGCTCGCCGACTCGATCGATGGCCTCTTCGTCTCGGGCGACCGCGAGCGGCGGCTCGCCGTCATGCGCGAGGGCGCGATCGGCGCGTTCGGGGCGGCGGGCGTCGCGATCATCTTGCTGGCCGAGTACGGCGCGCTCGCCGCGCTGGCCGCCGCGGAGCGAGAGGTCGCGCTGATCGCGGGGGCTGCGCTCGCCCGGTGGTGCATGGTCCTCTCGGTCTGGTGGTTCCCGTACGCCCGCGAGGCGGGCGCGGGCGCCGCGTTCAAGCGCGGTCTCGGCTGGCGCCAAGGGATCGCCGCGAGCGTCATCGCGGCGGCCGTCGCGGTCGCCGCCGGTCCGCACGCGGTCGCCGCGGCCGCGTTCTCCGTGATCGGGATCTGGGCGCTCGGGCGCTGGGCCTCGCGAAAGCTCGGCGGCCTTACCGGCGACGTATACGGGGCATGCGGCGAGCTCGCGTTCCTGGTGACGCTCGTCGCCTGGGTCGCGGCTCTGCGGTGAGGCCCGGCGGGGCCGCACTCTGGCTCGGCGCAGTGGGACTGGACCTCGCGTTCGGTGAGCCGCCGCGGCCGCTCCATCCGGTCGTCCTCATGGGCCGCGCCATCGGCGCGCTCGAGCGACGCGCGCCCTCGAGCGACGCGGCCGCGCGGAGGTACGGCGTGGTCATCGCGTGTGTGCCCGCGGCCTGCGCCGCGCTCGCGGGACTCGGCGCGACGCGCATCCCGCATTCCCCCGCCCGCACGGTCGTCGCGCTCTGGCTTCTGAAGAGCGCGTTCTCGCTGCGCGAGCTCGTCCTCGCCGGGACGCGCGTCGAGCGCGCCCTCGGGGAGGGGGCCCTCGACCGCGCGCGAGTACATGCCCGGGACCTTGTGAGCCGTCCGACCGGCGACCTCGCCGACGATGAGCTCGCCTCGGCGGCCATCGAGTCACTCGCCGAAAACCTGGCGGACTCGTACGTCGCGCCACTCCTCTTCTATCGCCTCGGAGGCCTGCCGGCGGCCCTCGCGTATCGCGCTATCAATACCGCGGACGCGATGGTCGGATACCGCGGCCGCTACGAGCACCTCGGCAAGGCGGCGGCCCGGCTCGACGACGTCGCGAGCTTCGTGCCGTCGCGCGTCTCGGCCCTTGCGCTCCTGGCCGCGACCCCGCTGGTGCGAGCCGACACCGGACGCGCTTTGCGCGTCGCCCTTCGCGATCATGCGTTGACGGAGAGCCCGAACGCGGGCTGGCCGATGTCGGCCGCCGCGGGGGCGCTTGGCGTTCGTCTCGCGAAGCGAGGTCATTACGCGTTCGGAGATGCCGTCCGGCCCGCGGCCGCTGACATCTCGCGGGCCCGGCGGCTCGTTGTACTCAGCGCGATCCTCGCGACCGTCGTCGTGCTCGCGACGTCTTCGCGGTGGCAGCGGTGAGGGGGACCGTGGAGCACGGCGGCGCGCCGCGAGGCTGGCTCGAGTTCAGCGCGAACCTGAATCCCTGCGGCATCCCGACCGCGGTGCGCGACGCCGTCGCACGCGCGGACTACGGCACCTACGCGGACCTCGACGCCGCCGATGCAGAGCGACATCTAGCCGCGGACGCGGGCGTCGGGGCGGAGCACGTGCTGCTGACCGCCGGCGCGACCGAGGGCCTGCGGCTTGCGATCACCGCGTTCGTCGCGCCGGGCGATCGCGCCATCGCTCTCGGCCCCACGTACGGCGAGTTCGCCCGGCTCGCCGGCATCCGCGGGGCATCGTTCACCGAGCTCCGTTCGGCGCCGCCGGCGTTCGATACGCCGGTCGACGCGCTCATCGGCGAGCTCGAGCGCGGTGGGATCACCGCCGCGCTCCTCTGCGATCCGAACAATCCCACTGGCACCGTGCTGAACGCTAGCGATGTCCGCCGCATCCTCGCCGCGGCAGACGTGCAGACGCACGTCGTGGTCGATCAATCTTTCAGCGCGTTCGTGAACGAGCGCGTCGGTGTAGCCGAGCTCGTCGCGCGCCCAAACGTCGTTCTGGTGCGCTCCCTCACGAAGCTCCTCGCGGCACCCGGGCTCCGTCTTGGCTACGTGATCGCGCACCCGAGCGCGATCGCCTCGCTGCGGGCGGTGCGTGATCCGTGGTCCGCCGGCGCGCACGCGCTCGCGGCGGCGCTGGCCGCGAGCTGGCGCCTCGACCGCGACACCCGTGAGACGGTCGCGCGCTGGCGGGAACGGCTCGCGCGCTCGCTCGCCGAGGAAGGCTTCGCGCCAGTGCCGGGCGAAGCGCCCTTCGTCCTGGCACGCGCCGCAGGGGCGGAGCGCATCGTACGCACGCTGGGTGCACGACGCATCGCCGTGCGCTGGTGCGCGAGCTTCGGGCTGCCCGACCACATTCGGGTCGCGGTCCGGCCTCCGGCCGAGCAGGACGTGCTGCTCCGGGCGCTGCGCGACGTCAGGGCAGGAACACGCGCATGAGCCGGCTCGCGCGTTGCGTGATGATCCAGGGAACGGCGTCGTCGGTGGGTAAGAGCGTAATCGCGACGGCGCTCTGCCGCGTACTGCGCGACCGCGGCTGGCGTGTCGCGCCCTTCAAGGCGCAGAACATGTCGCTCAACGCCGCCGTGACGCCGGCGGGGGAGGAGATCGGCCGCGCGCAGGCGGCCCAGGCCGAGGCGGCCGGCATCCCGCCCCGCGCGCTCATGAATCCGATCCTTCTCAAGCCCGAAGGCGACGGACGCAGCCAGGTCGTCGTCCTGGGCCGCGTCCGCGGCAGCGTCGCGGCACGCGAATACTGGACGACCCGACGCGCGCTGTGGCCGACCGTGCGTGACGCGCTGCGCGGGCTCCGCGGCGAGTTCGACGTCGTCGTGATCGAGGGCGCGGGCAGCCCGGCTGAGCTCAACCTGCGCGGGAGCGATCTCGCGAACATGCGCGTCGCGCGCGCGTGCGGCGCGAGCGTCGTTCTCGTCGCGGACATCGAGCGCGGCGGCGTGTTCGCCCAGGTCCTCGGTACGCTCGATCTGCTGCGGCCTGCCGAGCGCGCGCTCGTCAAAGGCGTCCTCGTGAACAAGTTCCGAGGCGACCGGGAGCTCTTCGCGTCGGGAGTTCGCGCGCTTCGGCGGAGGGCCGGCGTCCCCGTTCTCGGTGTTCTGCCGTACGCGCCGGACCTCGGCGTTCCGCCGGAGGACTCGTTGTCGCTTGCCGACACGCCGCGGGAGGGCGCGCTCGATGTCGCGGTGGTCCGCTATCCGCGGATCAGCAACTTCGATGACTTCGCGCCGCTCGTCGCCGCAGGCGCTCGCGTCCGTTACGTGAGCGCGGCGGGCGCGCTTGGCGTGCCCGACCTGCTCGTCCTTCCGGGGAGCAAGGCGACGATCGCGGACCTGGAGTGGCTCCGTGGCTGCGGCCTTGGTGCGCGGATTCGCGCGCTCGCGGACGCGGGCGTGCCGATTCTCGGGATCTGTGGCGGCTTCCAGATGCTCGGCGTCGAACTGCACGACCCGCACGGCGCCGATGGGGCGCCGGCCCGCGTCCACGGACTCGGCCTCCTCCCGGCGCGGACCAGGTTCACCGATGCGAAGCGGACGGTGCCCGTCGCGGGCGCCGTTGCCTCGCCGACCGCACTCGGCGCGATTGTCGGAATGGACGTGAGCGGCTACGAGCTGCACCTCGGTATTACTGAGCGCGACGGCTGCCCGCCATTTGCCGATCTCGTCCGTTCAACCAGCGGCGAGCGCGTCGCGGACGGTGCGGTGAGCGCCGATGGCCTCGTCGTCGGGACGTACGTCCATGGTCTCTTCGGGGGCCCCAGCGTGCGCGAGGCGCTGCTGGGGGCGCTCGCGAGGCGCCGCGGGATCGCATTCGCACCGACCGCGCTTCCTGCCGATCCGTACGCCGCCGTCGCGCGGTGGTTCGCCGCCTCCGTCGATGTCGACGGATTCCTGGCCGCCGTGGGGCTGGCGTCTCGTGGGTGACCTGCATTTTGTGATCGGTGGCGCGTCGAGCGGGAAGAGCGGCTATGCCGTCGAGAGGACGAAGGCGCTCGGCGGCGACCTTGTCACCTTCGTCGCCACCGCACGGCCGGGCGACGCCGAGCTCGACGCGCGCATCGCCGCGCACCGGCGGGCGCGCCCACGGTCGTGGCGGACCATGGAGGCCGATGCCGATCTCGCGGACGCGGTCGCACGGTCCGCCGCTACCGACGTCATCCTCCTCGACTCGCTGACGCTCTGGGTCGCCGCGCTCGTGAGCGCGCGGGAGACCGGCGACCGCATGTGGCCGGCGGTTGCTCTTGCGATCGCGGCGCGCGAGCGCGCGGTAGTCGTGGTGAGCGATGAGGTGGGCCTCGGCCTCGTCCCCGAGACGGAGGTCGGCCGTCGCTTCCGCGACGAGCTGGGTCGTCTGAATCAGCGCGTCGCGCATGCGGCCACCTCAGCCGTGCTCGTCGTCGCCGGCGTCCCGCTTCGACTCGCTCCATGAGGACCGCGCTCGTACTTGGCGCGCTCGGCGCGCTCCTGTTCGCGAGCATGCTCGGGGCGATCCTTGTCGGCGCGGTCGCGATCGCGCCGGCGGATGTGTGGGCCGCGCTTTGGGGTGGCGCAGACCAGACGACCGGCACCATCGTCCGCGACCTTCGTCTCACGCGCGTCTTCGCGGCAGCGCTTGTCGGCGGCTCGCTCGCAGTCGCGGGCGCGCTCCTCCAGGGCCTCCTCCGCAACCCACTCGCGGATCCGTATGTGACCGGGACCTCGGCGGGTGCGTCGCTCTCGGCAGTTGCCGCGATAGCCCTTGGCGCGGCGGCGGTGCCCGCGATCCTGCCGCTCGCGGCCTTCGTCGGCGCGCTCGCGGCGGCCGCGGTGGTGTGGCGCCTCGCATCGTTGGGCGGACGCACGACGGTGCTCACCGTCCTTCTCGCGGGCATCGTCTTGTCATCGTTCGCAGGTGGCGTCGTGACGCTGCTGCTCGTCGCCAGCGATCGGATCGCGCTCCGACTGCGAGCGGTGCTTGGCTGGCTCCTCGGGGGCGTTTCCGTCACGGACCGCAGCGAGCTTGCGATGGCGACCGCCATCATCGTCGTGGCGGGCCTCGCGGCCTTCGCACTCGCGCGACGCCTCGATGCGTTCGCGTTAGGCGATGAGACCGCGGCGACGCTCGGCGTTGACGTCGACCGCGCCACCACCACCGTGCTCGCCGTGGCCGCGCTTCTCACGGGCGCGGCGGTCGCTCTCGGGGGGGTCATCGGGTTCGTCGGCCTCATCGTCCCGCACGCGCTCAGGCCGCTCTTGGGTGCGCCGCACGCGCGGCTTGTCCCGGCGTGCTTTCTTCTTGGAGCGACCACGC
Source organism: Chloroflexota bacterium (assembly GCA_005881885.1). Classification (GTDB taxonomy): domain Bacteria; phylum Chloroflexota; class Limnocylindria; order P2-11E; family P2-11E; genus 3-1-20CM-2-70-9. The sequence goes on along the minus strand of VBDX01000122.1, from coordinate 14,225 downwards.
TCGTCGTCGCCGACGCGGCGGCCCGGGTCGTGCTGTCACCGGCGGAGCTCCCGGTCGGCGTGATCACCGGTCTCGTCGGGGGGCCGTTTTTTCTCGCGCTCCTGCTGCGCGGGCGGCGGCCGGTCGTCGTATGACGGCACTCGTCGCCCGGGCCGTGCGCGCGGGGTACGGGGCCCGCGTCGTGCTCGGCGGCTGCGACCTGGCGCTGCGCGACGGCGAGATCGTGGCCATCGTGGGCCCGAATGGCGCCGGAAAGTCGACGCTGCTCCGCGTGCTAGCGGGTCTGGTCGCCCTTCGTGCGGGCTCCGTGTCGCTGGACGGTCGTGACGTCCGGACATTTGACCGGCGTGCGCTCGCGCGACGTGTGGCCGTTGTGCCGCAAGTGTTCGAGACACTCTTCCCGTTCACCGTCCGGGAGATCGTGATGCTCGGGCGCACCGCGCGACTTCCGCTGCTCGGACGCCGCTCACCGGATGACGTGGCGGTGGTGGAGAGGGCACTCACCGTGTTCGGGATCGCCGATCTCGCGGAGCGGCGGATCGACGAGATCTCGGGCGGCGAGCGTCAGCGCGCGGTGCTCGCGATGGCGCTCGCGCAAGGCGGCGATGTCTTGCTACTCGACGAGCCGACAGCGCATCTTGATCCCGCGCACCAGCTGACGACGCTCGCGCTTCTGCGTGACCTCGCCCTCACTCGAGGCCTTGCGATCGTCGCGGCACTCCACGACCTCAACCTCGCCGCGACCGTGGCGACGCGCGTCGTCGTGCTCGAGCGCGGTATGGTGGTCGCCGACGCGCCGCCCCGCGATGCGTTCGAGCCGGAGCTCGTCGCGCGCGTCTTCGGATCCGGTCTGCGCGTTGAGCTGCGGGACGGCCGCCCGCTCGTCTTTCCCCGCCCACTTTCGTGAGTGCGCTCGCCTGCCGTGCGTGCGGCGCGGCCTGCGATCCCGCGCGCTCCGCGATCTGCGCCGCGTGCCGCGCTGAGGGCGGGAGGCTCGCGTTCTGCGTCGCCTGCGCACAAGCGCATTTCTGCTCCGCCGACTGCCGGCCGAACGGCTGCAAGGCCGGACTCTGCACGAGATTGGTCGTGTACGGAGTCGTTGCCGAGCGCTTCGGGCTGGTCCGCGGTGAGCTCCTTGACTTCGTGACCTGGCTGGGGCGTTAAAAGAGCGGGCTCACTTTCCGCGGGCCGCGATCCGCGCCTCGCGCTCGGCGCGCCGCGCCTTGCGTGCGTCGCCGCCGGCGTCGGCAGCCGCCGCCGCCGCGGCGTCGGACTCCTTGATGAGCGTCGACGCTTCGGTGCGGGCGCGACGGCCCTGCGCGACCTGGAACCCATAACGCAGGAAGGTATTGAAGATCCCCGCGACCGGCACCGCCAGGAACACACCCCAGAATCCTGCGATCCGCGAGCCGAGCAAGAGAGCCAGGAAAACGAAGATCGGATGAATGCCGATCGCGTGCGACATGATGCGCGGGCTGATGACATTGAGGACGATCTGCTGCAGTGCGATCGTGAGCGCGAGGACCCAGAAGAAGACGTCCGGTGCCCCAAGGAGTGCCACCACGAGCACCGGTATCTCGGCGATGATCGGTCCAAAGAACGGAATGATCATCGCGAGCCCGGAGAGCACCGCGAGCACGCCGGCGAACGGAACGCCGAGCACGACAAGGATCGCGAGCGTTCCCACGCCGTAGATGAGTCCGAGCAACAGCGACCCGCGGATGAACCCGCCGAATGAGCGGTCCGCGCTCTGGCGAAGAAGCTCCGCCTCGCTCTGTAGTTCCGGCGTGAGCCGCCGGAGAAACGCGCGCCACAGCTGATCGCCGTCGATCAGCATGAGGAACGCGATGATGAGCACGAGCGTGAAGTTGAAAAGCACACTCGCGGTCGCTGAGACGAACCCGAGCGCATCGGTCGCGATCGATCCGGCGAAGGCCGAAAGCTTCTCCGGTACCTGCCCGTAGAGATCCGTCACTTTCACCTGGACGCCCGAGCCTTCAAGCCTTTGCTGTAAAGCGAGGACCTCCCGCGCCGCGCGATCGCCGTATTCGGGTGCCCGGGTGACCAGATCGTTCAGCTGACTGACGAGGCCGGGGACGGCAAGCGCGAGCGTACCGGTGAGGACGATCGCGATTCCGATGTAGACGACGACGACCGAGAGTGCGCGATTGAGTGGCGTCCGTTCGTCGATGCGGTTCACGAGCGGACCGAGAAGGAAAGATAGTGCCCATGCGGCAACGAAGATGAGCACAACGTCGGCGACCCGCGAGAGCGCCTCCGAGAGGTTGGCCAGGATCTGGAACGAGGCGAGGATGATGAGCAGGATGGCGAGCGTCGTCAGCAGCTGACGCTCGCGCGCCGAAAGGTTCACGTGGGAATGGTAAATAGGGCGGTTCGAGGCCCCGGGGGTTTCGTAGAGGGATAGCCCCCTTTGTTGTCTACCAGAAGGCTCGCGTCAGCGAGGCTTCGCGTACAGGCCGAGCGAAGCTCGGGTCGTACCATTGCTCCCCCGTGCCGGACGTGCCTTCGCTCATCGAGCGTTACGCCGCACACCTTCCGGTAACGGATCGAACACCCAGGCTGACTCTCGGCGAAGGCGCAACCCCGCTCGTCCGTGCACGCGCGCTGGAGCGTGAGACCAGCATCCCCGAGATCTGGCTGAAAGTCGAAGGCCAGAACCCCACCGGCTCCTTCAAGGACCGCGGAATGGTCGTCGCCGTCGCCAAAGCTCTCGAAGCCGGAGCGCGCATGGTGCTGTGCGCGTCGACCGGGAACACCGCGGCCTCCGCCGCCGCATACGCCGCTCGTGCGGGTCTGGGCTGCACCGTCGTCCTGCCGGCTGGCCAGGTCGCCGCCGGCAAGCTCGCGCAGGCCATCGCCCACGGCGCACGCGTCGTCGCGGTCCGCGGTCCGTTCGACGCGGCCCTCTCCGTCGCACGCTCGCTCGCCGAGCAGGGTGAGGCGACGCTCGTGAACAGCGTGAATCCCGACCGGCTGGAGGGGCAGAAGACCGCGGCCTTCGAAGTGTGCGAGGTGCTCGGTGACGCCCCGGACGCGCTTTTCATACCGGTCGGGAACGCGGGCAACATCACCGCCTACTGGAAAGGGTTCGTCGAGGCGACGAGGTTTGGTCTTGCCCACCGGCGGCCGAAGATGTACGGCTATCAGGCGGAGGGGGCGGCGCCGATCGTCCGCGGCAGCCCCGTCGCCGAGCCGGAGACCGTCGCGACGGCCATCCGCGTGGGGAACCCGGCGTCGTGGAAGGGCGCCGTGGCGGCGCGCGATGAGTCGGGCGGGGCGATCGACGCGGTGAGCGACGCCGAGATCCTGGATGCGTACAGCTTCGTGGCGCGTTGCGAGGGCGTCTTCTGCGAGCCCGCGTCCGCCGCGGCGATCGCGGGGCTCCGGCGACGCGCCCGCGATGGTGGACTTCGCGACACGCGTCGCGTGGTCTGCGTCCTCACCGGCAACGGCATGAAGGACCCCGAGCGGGCACGTTCGCTCGGCGGCGCCATCGCGGAGGTCGAGGCCACACCGGATGCGGTCCGCCGCGCGTTGAGGTCGTAGCAGTGGGGGAGCTCCGCGTGCGTGTGCCCGGGTCGAGCGCGAATCTCGGCCCTGGATTCGACTCCTTCGCGATCGCTCTTCCTCTTCTCGCGGAATACGATCTGCGCCCGGCGCGGAGCTGGTCGGTCGATGTCGAGGGCGACGGCAGCGGCACCGAGAACGGCATCCCCAGCGGTGACGACAACCTCTTCGTCGTGTCGGCGCGCGCGGCAGCGAAGGCGGCCGCCGAAACGCTCGGCGCCTATCACGTGACGCAGCGCTCGGCCATCCCGGTCGGCCGCGGCCTCGGCTCGAGCGCCGCGGCCATCGTCGGCGGCGTCGTCGCCGCGAACGCCCTCATGGGCGAGCCTCTCGACCGACGGTCCCTGCTTCGCGTGGCCAGCGAAGTGGAAGGCCACGCCGACAACGTGGCGGCGGCGCTGTACGGGGCGTTCACCGTCGCGCTCCCCGGCGATGACGGGCCAGTGGCAACGCGGATCGCCTTCCCGCGTGCGTGGCGTATCTGCCTGCTGATCCCGCGCGAGCCACTCGCCACCGAAAAGGCGCGGGCGGTGCTTCCCGCCAGCGTTTCGCGGGCCGACGCCGTCTTCAACTTGGCCCATGCCGCCGCGCTCCTCGCGGCGGTGCTGCGGTCCGACGGCGCGCTCCTCTCGATCGCCATGGTCGACCGGCTGCACCAGCCGGCGCGCGCGCACCTAGTGACGGGCCTCGAGGACATCATCGCCGCAGCCCGCGGCGCGGGAGCCTTCGGCGCGGCGCTCTCGGGCGCCGGGCCGAGCGTTGTCGCGTTCGCGCCGGCACGACTGGCCGATCGAGTAGCCGCGGCGATGGAGGAGTCGGCCCAGGCCGTAGGCACGATGGCCCGTGGCCGCGTCGTGCGGGTCCGCGCCGCCGGAGCTCAGGTCCGCCGTTCATGAGGGCACTCGTGCTCTTGATCGTTCTCCTCGCAACCGCATGTGTCGATCAACGGATCGTGGTCACGACGCCGACGCCCACGCCGGTGCGGACGTCGTCGCCTCCGACCGCGACGCCGACCCAGACACCGAGCCCGACGCCTTCGCCGACACCCTCCCCGACCCCGCTCATTTCGGCACGCGGCTCGATCGTGGTGCGGGAGCCGCTCGCGCATTCCCGTGTGAAGAGCCCGCTCACGATCAGCGGCGATGCGAGTGTCTTCGAGGCGAACCTCATCTGGCAGGTGACCGATACCGCGGGCCGCGTCCTCGCCGGCGGCATTACGACAGCAACGGCCGGCGCACCCTCGCGCGGGACGTTCAGCGTCACCGCGACGTACACCGATCCGGCCTCCGACGTCATCGGCTTTGCCGAGGTGTTCACTCGCAGCCCGCGCGACGGGAACATCGACGAGATCGTGCGCGTCCCGATCATCCTCACCGGGCGCTGATGCGCCTCGCGCTCCTCGCGATCCCGGCGGTACGGAGCGCACTCGAGCTCGAGCTCGGCCGCACGATCGAGTACCACGTCACGCTCCCGTCCACGCAGGACCGCGCGCGGGAGCTTGAAGCCTCGGGCTCGCGGAGGCTTGTGGTCGTCGCCGAGGAGCAGACCGCCGGACGCGGGACGCACGGGCGCTCGTGGCGCGCTCCCGCGCGCACCAGCCTCCTCGCGTCCTGGCTGTTCCGCCCCGCGCCGGCGGAACCCGCGCTCTTCGCCCTTCTGGCGGGCGTGGCGGTCGCGCGTGCTCTCGATGGACTGGGCGTGACCGGTGCCCGCCTAAAATGGCCGAACGACGTAGAGGTCGCCCGTAAGAAGGTCGCCGGCGCACTGGCCCACGCGACGAGCGACGGGGAGGGTGGCTCGCTGGTGCTCGGAATCGGCGTCAACGTCCGTCAACGTCGCGACGACTTCCCGCCGGACCTTCGCGAAAGCGCGACGTCGCTCGCGCTGGCGGGGCACACCGTCGACCGGCTGATGCTCCTCGTGCGGATCACCCGCGAGCTCGACCGCGTAGTCGACCGGTCCGAGCGCCGCGCTGCCCTCGACGAATGGCGCGGGCGCGCCACGCTCCTCGGCCAGCGTGTCGAGGTGCTTCACGACGGACGACCGGCGGCGCGCGGGATCGCGCGCGACATCGCCGACGACGGGGCGCTGATCGTGGGAGACGAGCGCATCGCCGCTGGCGAAGTGCGTCTTTTGTGAGCGACCGGTATGCGATCGTCATCGATGGGACCGCGTCGCTCGCTCCAGGGATGGACCGCGAGCTCGACATCCGTCCGCTGCCGCTGCACGTCGACCTCGGGACCGATTCGTATACCTCCGGAGTCGACCTGACGGCGGAGGAGTTTTACAAGAAGATCGCCGCCCCCGGCGTGAAACCGGGGACGTCGCAACCCTCGATGGGGGAATGCCGAGAGGTCTACGACAAGCTGATTGCGGAAGGCACGAAGAAGATGATCGTGCTGACGATCGCGAACGAGCTGTCGGGAACCTACTCCGTGGCGTCGGCGACCGCGCAGCAAGTCGGCGACGCGCGCATCGAGGTCGTCGACACCCGCACGCTCGCTGGAGCGATCTCGTTGATCGCGACCGCATGCGCGCGAGCGCGCCGCGATGGGCGTGCGTTCGATGACGCCGTGCGGCTCGCGCGGCGTCTCGCCGGCAAGGTGCATCTGCTCGCGGCGGCCGACGTGCTCGAATATCTCAAACGCTCCGGCCGCATCTCTGGCGGCGCGGCGCTCTTCGGTTCGCTCCTCGCGGTTAAGCCGATCCTCGAGGTCGATGACGGCGTGGTCGCGCCCATCGATCGGGTGCGGACCAGGGAGAAGGCCATCGCGCGGCTCAAGGAGCTAATCGAACAGCGCCTGCCGCCAGGCTCGCGGGTAAATGCCTGTACGTTGCACACGAACGACCCCGAGCGAGCGCTCGCCTTGGCCGACTGGGCCCAGGCTCGCTTCCACTGCGTCGAGCACTGGATGGCCGAGGCCGGCCCGGTCATCGGCGCGCGCGCCGGACCCGGGGTGATAGGACTCTGCTGGTACCGTTCCGAGGACGCTGTATGAGGCTCCGCAATCCCTTCGGCCGCAAGCCGAAAGAATTTCCCTCGCACCTCTGGACGCAGTGTCCGATGTGCGGCGAGATGCTGTTCAACAAGCAGCTCGAGCGCAACAACAGGGTGTGCCAGAAATGCGGCCACCACTTCAAGCTCGATGCGGCCGGTCGCATCGAGCTCCTCGCCGATCCACGATCGTTCAGCGAGACCGAGGCGGACATGGTCTCGTCCGACCCGCTCGGCTTCGTGGACAGCAAACCGTATCCCGAACGCATCGCCGCGGCGCAGGCCAAGAGTGGACACAAGGATGCGGTCCTCACCGGCGACGCCACGATCTCGGGGATCCCGATCGTCCTCGCCGTGATGGACTTCGAGTTCATGGGCGGCTCGATGGGGAGCGTGGTGGGCGAGAAGCTCACGCGCGCCGCGGAGCGCGCCTTCGCCGAGCGCAAACCGCTGGTCATCGTCTCCGCCTCCGGCGGGGCGCGGATGCAGGAAGGGACCATCGCGCTCATGCAGCTCGCGAAGACCGTCGCCGCGCTCGCGCGGCTCGATGAGGCCCGGATCCCGTTCATTAGCGTGCTGACCGATCCGACGACCGGCGGAGTGCTCGCCTCGTTCGCGTCGCTCGGCGACATCGTGCTCGCCGAGCCCGGCGCTCTGATCGGATTCTCGGGCGCGCGCGTCACCAGCGAGACGATCGGCGAAAAGCTGCCGAAGGGATTCCAGCGCGCCGAATTCCTGCTCGAGCACGGCTTCGTCGATCAGGTCGTCCCTCGTCCGCAGCTCAAGGAGCGGATCGCTTTCTTTCTCAACTCGTTCCGCATCGCGGGCCAGGACCTGCGCTGGAGCCTGTAGTGCCACGTCCCGGAATTCGCACGCATCTCCTAGGCTCCTGGGCCTCGGCGGCCCGGACCGCGGATATGCGCACGACTTTCGGGACGCGCCACTAGCGTGTCCATGCTCGACCGCATTGTGGGTACGCGCCGCGCCGCGGAAGGCAACGGCCACCTCGCGGTCGAGGCGGGACTCGTCACCGACGCGACGCAGCTCGCGGCCGGCCGGCCCACGGCGTGGCAAGCGGTGCAGACCGCGCGCAACATCACGCGCCCCCATGCCCTCGAGATCATCGGTCGCGTCTTCGACCGCTTCCAGGAGCTGCATGGCGATCGCGCCTTCCGCGACGACCCCGCGATCGTCGGCGGCATCGCCGAGCTCGCGGGACGGCCGGTCGTGATCGTGGCACAGCAGAAGGGCGCCTCGACCGAGGAGAACATCCAGCGCAACTTCGGGATGCCGTATCCGGAGGGATACCGGAAGGCGATACGCCTCTATCGCCTCGCGGAGAAGTTCCATCTCCCGCTGGTGACTTTGGTCGACACGCCTGGCGCCTATCCGGGTCCCGAGGCCGAGGAGCGCGGGCAGGCGGAAGCGATCGCCTCGAGCATCCAGCTCATGACGCGGCTCGCGACGCCGATCGTCGTCGTGGTGCTCGGCGAAGGCGGCTCGGGCGGCGCGTTGGCGCTCGGCGTCGGCGACGTCGTGCTCGCGCTCGAGAATGCGACCTACTCGGTCATCTCGCCCGAGGGCTGCGCCGCGATCCTGTGGCGGAGCGCGAGCGAAGCCGAGCGTGCGGCGGCCGCGATGAAGCTCGCCGGTCCGGATCTGCTCGACACGGGAGTCGTCGACGCGCTCATTCGCGAGCCCGCAGGTGGCGCGCACACCGACCACGACGCGACGGCGGCCGCGATCAAGACCGCGCTCGTCGCTCAGGTCGAGCGTCTTGCGCGCGTCCCGATGGCTGACCTGCTGTCGCTCCGCTACGAGCGGTTCCGCGCGTTCGGCACGATCGTCGAGCCGAGCAGCGGGCAAGCTCCGGCGCCGCCGCAGCCGTGGTGGCGACGGATGCTCCGGAATCCGATGCGCGGCGGCGAGAGTTGAGCGAGACCGACCCGCTGCTCGGACTCGTCGATGACCTCCTGAATCTCGAGCTGCCCCAGGGCCTCGCCGGCGCGACCATCGAGGTCGAGGCCGACGGCTTCGCGGTCAGCGTGACCCGCCGTCAGCTGAGTGCCGGGGGCCGCGAGGGCAAGCCTCCCGCGACTGCCGATGCCGAGGCGGCCATCGAAAAGACGCAGCGCGTCCACGCGACGACCGTGGGCATCTTCAATTCGGCGCGCGAGTGGAGCACCGGCGACCCCGTCGCCCGCGGGGACGTCCTGGGTGGCATCCAGTCGCTCGGCCACGTTGCCGAGATCAGCTCGCCCGCGGACGGCGAGATCAGCGAGGTCCTCGTCGCCGGCGGCGCGCCGGTCGAGTACGGCCAGGCGCTCTTCGTCATTGTCCTCCGCTGATCGGATCGCGGTGAGCGTGCGCGAGTCGGGCGACGGCTGGCTGGCCGAGGTCACTGTGCGGGGTGACCCGACGACGACGCACCGCGTACGGATCTCGAAGGCGGAGCGCGAGAGGTATGGCGCCGGTGACGTCGCCGAGCTGGTCCGCCGCTCGTTCGAGTTCCTTCTCGCGCGCGAGACGAATACGTCCGTCCTGCGGGAGTTCGACCTCTCCGCGATCGAGCGCTATTTTCCCGAGTACGCGCGCGAGATGAAGCGCCGCTGATCGCGTCTCACTGCTGATCCTCACGCTCGGCTCTCTCGACTACCTTCGCCGAAGCTTTCTCGCCGCCTTCGTTGCGCTGGCCAGCGCGCTCGCTGCGATCAGCGTCCTCCGCTGACGATCGATCGCCGCCGCTAGGTGGCGGCCACCAGCGCAACGTTCTCGATGCGCCGCAGGGCGCGCCCTGCGCGCCACCCGCCCCAGAGGCGGTACAGGGCGAACCCGTGCACCGCGATGCCGAGGAAGTCCTGCACCACGATGAACAGCAGCCCGTCGAGGAGATAGAACGCCATCCCCGCCGCATACCACGCGAGCTTGCCGCGGCGCGCGGCGCGCCCGATGAGCAAGACGCTGCCGGCCAGCACGATGTCGATGACGAATGCGTAGATGGGCGTCCGCACCGTGCCACTCAGGTCGGTCGCGAACCCGTCGATGAGGTACGTGAACCCGAGGCCCACGACCAGTCCCCACTGGCTCCCCGCCGCATAGAGGAGCGAGTTGAGGATCGACGCGCCACCGATCCAGTAGAACCACGTGCCACCGGCGTTCCGCCGCTGCAGGAGCTGATAGCGAGCCAGGTCTTCGCCTGTGAGCGTCGTCGGGGTCGCTGCGGTCGCACCGGCCTCGGGCGGTGTGAGCGTCGTCTCGCTGCCGAGCACGACTCTGCCGTCGACGGCAAGCGTCGGCTGATCATGCGACGCGCGTGGCACGGTCACGGTCAGCAGGTGGCCGGCAACGCTCGCGACGTAGCGATCGGCGTCCGGCGTCTGATCGAATCGCTGGAGGATCCGGCGGTCAACTGTCACGCGTAACCCGAACAGACCTCGACCGACCGCGAGCTGGTGTCGCTTCCCTGAAGTTTCGTGGACGATCCACTCCGCGAGGTGAGCCATTGGCCGGAGATCATCCTCGCCATCCAGGTACAACCGGGTAGCGAGCCCGTCTCACAAAGCCTGGTATTAGGGAGCCACCTCGTACAGGCCCGGCGGTGCGTCTTGACGGCTTCGGTGCCCTTATTACAACGCCCCCGGTCGCATCATGCGGCCGGGGGCGTTGTTCGGGGCGCGCTTGCGTGGCTAGGGCGAGATCTTCGACACGAAGATGTCGGTGTTGCCGAACTGCGATGGGCACACGCTGGGCGGTGCCGGTTTGACGGTTGCGGGACCCGAGCCATCGACCCCGTGTTGATAATCGTCGACCGCGGTGCAGCCCGCTCCGGTGCGGGAATCGGTGTAGATGAAGTACGCGGCGGCATCAGTCGACACGAGCGTGTTGTAGTCACCCCAGAACTGCCGCCGGAGGTTGTTCTGCGCGGACGCCGCCGGATCGCTCGACGCGCTCGAGACCTTGGCCGGTGCCGACCAGGTCACACCACCGTCGTTCGAGCTCGTGTAGAAGCTGTCGACCTTCGCGTTGCCGGTCCCGTACGTCGTCGCGCTCCCCAGCACCGTGAGTGCCTGGTAGCCGACGTCGACGCGTCCATTCGGAGCCACATCGAGGCCCTGGAAGAAGGCGTAGCCGTTCGCGGTGGCCGAGACCGTCCTGGGCGTGCTCCAGGTGGCGCCCTTGTCGGCGCTCTTCGTCACGACGATGTGACCGGCTCCCCCGGTCCGGTCGGACCACGCCGCGTAGACCGCGCCGTTCCGCTGGTCGACGCCCGCCGAGAGAAAGCTGTCGGTGCGGAAGTTCGCGCCAGGGATCGGGTCGGCGATGTCGCGCACCGGCGCGATATCGCTCGGACGAGTCCAGCTGACGCCGCCGTCGGTCGACGACGCGAGCACCATCTTGTTGCCGACCTTGTTGTCGCCGTCCTCCCAGAACACGTACACCGTGCCATCGGGTCCGGTGCGTACTGCGGACCCCTGGCGACCGCCGACCGTGCCGTTGTTGTGCGCCGCCGAGAGCTGGTTCGGCCGGGACCAGGTCGCACCGCCGTCGGCCGAGAACGTGACCATGATCGGCTCGCCGAAGAACGTGAAGACGCTGCCACGGAACTGCGTCCAGGAAACGTACACGCGGCCGAAGAAAGGCGAGGACGGATTCTTGTCCGCCCAAACGTCTTCTTTGTCGTTGAACTTGAAGCCGTGGCCGCCCGCGGCGACGACCGGCGCAAGCCAACTCACGCCGTCATCGTCCGAGCGCGAGACCGCGAGCAGCTCCGGCGCCTGATTTCCCTCGGCCGCTCCGGTCGCGAACGAAGCGAGGTTCGCGTAGTAGGCGCGCGCGCCCTTCGCGAAGCTGAAGCCGCCCTTATTGTCCGGCTTCGGGCCGAAGGCGATCACCGGGTCGCCATCGGACACGAGCGAGCCGCCGTTGTCGCTGTAGCCGGGCAGAAGCCCGCGATTCGTCCAAGCCGTGCCGTCGTTCGACGTGTAGACGCCGCTGGTGCCCACGTTCGGGAAGAACGAGCAGTCATTTGCTGGCGCGGTCGCCCCGCGGACCGGACCCGGGCCGCACGGGGGCTGGAGCTGCTCGTCGTTCGAACCGGCGATGAGCTTCCCGTTGACTGGGTCGATCGCGATCGTGGGTTCGTTCTGCTTGTTCGTCGGGAACCGTGCGGTCGTGTTGCTCGATGCATCACCCGCGACCTGGGGCTGATTCGCCCGGCTGTCGGTGCTCCCGATCGCGAGCGCGAGCGAACCGGACCCGAAAAGCAACGCGAGAGTGGCGATGGCGATAAGTCCCTTGCGCATTGATCCTCCCCTGGTGATTGGTCACGAAGCGGCACCCGTGTCCGCGGCGAGTCTATCGGGGCCCGCGCACCGCACGCGTCCCCTCCGCCTCTGGACGTACGCCGAGCATTCGCGTGCGGATCACTGGACATAGGCGCCGCCTAAACTCACCGCCTCATGGGCGTCGCGTGGCTGTTCCCAGGCCAGGGTTCGCAGGCCGTCGGAATGGGAAAGGAGCTCGCCCGCCGTTATCCCCGCGCCACGCGCGTCTTCGAGGAAGCGAACGATGCGCTCGCGATCGACCTGCGCGCGCTCTGCTTCGAGGGGCCCGCCGAGGAGCTCGACCGCACCGCGAACACGCAGCCCGCCCTGCTCGCAACGTCGATCGCCTGCCTTCGCGCGGCCGAGGAGGCCGCGGACGGGCTCGGCGCGCCTCGCCTTGTCCTCGGCCACTCGCTCGGCGAATTCACCGCGCTCGTCGCGGCCGGCGTGCTCGCGTTCGCGGACGCGCTTCGTCTTGTCCGAACGCGCGGCGAGCTGATGCAAGCGGCCGATCCCTCGGGGGCGATGGCCGCGGTCATCGGACTCGACGCATATGTCGTGGCGCGCGCGCTTGTCGGGACGGCGGTCGTCGTCGCGAACGACAACGCGCCGGGGCAGGTCGTGATCTCGGGACCGCGTTTCGATCTGGCGCGGGCGAGCGATGCCCTGAAGGAGGCAGGCGCGAAGCGCATCGTGCCGCTGCGCACCTCCGCGGCATTCCACTCGCCGGCGATGCGCGCGGTCGCGCCGCGGCTTCGGCAGGCCATCGCCGTGACCACGTTCAACGCCCTGCGGTATCCGCTCGTGGCCAACGTCGACGCGAGCGTGCACGAGCATGCGCGGGAGATCCCGCCATTACTGGAGAAACAGGTGTGGTCTCCGGTACAGTGGGTCGCCTCGGTGCGACGCGCCGCAGGGGAGGGCGCGTCCAGCTTCGTGGAGTTCGGCCCCGGGAACGTCCTGACCGGGCTCGTGAAACGGATCCTCCCCGACGCGGCGACCGGGAACGTCGCCGACGAAACGACACTGCGGCAGGCCCTGCCGCTGATCACGGGAGGAGAGCGATGAAGGTAACGAAGACGTACGTCCGCCTTTTGACGGCCGACGTCGCGAAGGCCGCCGATTTCTACCGGCGCGCGCTCGGCCTCGCCACCCGCTACGAGTCGCCCTCCTGGACCGAGCTGTCAGCCGACGGCGGGATCGTCGCGCTGCATGACGGCGGAGCGAAGCGACCTACAGAGACGCATCTCGGGTTCGAGGTCGATGACATCGCCGCCGCCTGCTCCGCTGTCGCGCGTGAGGGAGGCGAGATCGTCGCGCCCGCCGCGGATCAGTACGGCATCCTCGTCGCTCGCGCCGCCGACCCCGACGGCAATCGCTTCTGGCTCGCCCAGCCGGCGCCGCGTTCGTGACCACGCTCGACAAGATCCTCATCGCAAGCCGCGGGGAGATCGCGGTGCGCATCATCCGCGCGTGCCGCGAGCTCGGGATCCAGTCGGTCGCCGTCTACAGCGAGGCCGACGCACACAGCCTTCCCGTCCATCTCGCGGACGAGGCGATCTGCATCGGGCCCGCGAACGCGCGCGAGTCCTATCTCAACATCCCGGCGATCATGTCGGCCGCGCTGCTTTCCGGTGCGCAGGCGATCCATCCGGGGTATGGCTTTGTCTCCGAGAGCGCCGACTTCGCCGAGGTCTGTAAGGAGCACGGTCTCGTGTTCATCGGTCCGCCGTCGGATGTGCTCGCGCGCTTCCACGACAAGGCCGCGACACGGCTCGCGCTGAAGCGCAGCGGTATGCCGGTCATACCCGGGTCCGACGGCCCGGTGAAAAGCGTGGCCGAGGCGCTGCGCATCGCCGAAGCCATCGGCTACCCGGTGATGCTGAAGGCAAAAGCCGGCGGCGGCGGTCGCGGGATGCGCAAGGCGATCTCGCCGAGCGAGCTCCAGCGCCTGTTGCCACAGGCGGCGAGCGAGGCGAAGGCGTCCTTTGGCGACGACGGCATCTACATCGAGCGCTGCCTCGAGGGAGTGCGCCACGTCGAAGCGCAGATCGCGGTCGATGACGCGGGCCGGGGCATCTGTCTCGGCGAGCGTGAATGCTCGATCCAGCGGCGCAATCAGAAGATGATCGAGGAGGCACCCTCCGCCTCGATCAGCGAGAGCCTGCGTCAGGACATCGCCAAGCTCGCGGTCGATGCGGCGGTGCGCTTCGGGTACCGCAACGTGGGCACGTTCGAGTTCCTGGTCGACGCGCAGAACAAGCCGTACTTCATCGAGGTGAACTCGCGCATCCAGGTCGAGCACACCGTGACCGAGA
>VBDX01000121.1 GCA_005881885.1 Chloroflexota bacterium | reverse complement strand
CCACTCGTGATACATCGGCGACGAGAGTGCCGCGAACCACATGAGCCAGTCGAGCCGGTAGTGGTACGGCGCGACCTGCGGCGGCCGGCGGCGCACGTCGCCGGGTTTCCCCTGGAACTCGTACTCGTGCCACTTCGTCTGCGGCGTGAGCACCGCATCCTCCGTTCCCTCGATGACCACTTCGTAGCGCTCCTTCGTGATGGAGCCGAACGCGCCGTACGTCCCGACGATGTGGAACGGATCGAAGCTGTAGTTCATGAGCTGCCGGCGCGAGAGGAGATTGCGCGCCGGCCGGTAGCTCAGCGCGAGGATCAGAGCGGTGATCGCGAAGACGATCGCGAGATACCAGGCGGGTGTTGCCTGCGGCTGGTACGGAACGATCGCGAAGAGGTGGCCGAGGGCGGAGTTGTCAAAGCTCGCCATGGCGAGCGCCATCGTGATGAAGTTGAGCCAGGCGAAGTTGCCGGAGACGACGAGCCACGACTGCGTCAGCACGACGATCAGCCCGGCGACCGAGGCGATGGGCTGGGGGAAAAACAGGAACCACGGGACGACAAGCTGCGCGAAGTGATTCCCGAGGACCTCCATGCGGTGGAGCCGCTTGGGCAGATGGTGGAAATACCAGCTCAGCGGATTGGGCATGGGCTGGGTCTCGTGGTGGTAGTAGAGGCATGTGAGGTCACGCCAGCACCGATCGCCGCGCATCTTGATCATCCCGGCGCCGAACTCGACGCGGAAGAGGAGCCAGCGCAAGAGCAAGATCAGGCTGAACTGCGGCGTCGTCGTCGCGGGTCCGAGAAAGATCGCGAGGAAGCCGGCCTCGAGGAGCAACGACTCCCACCCGAAGGAGTAGAAGGTCTGGCCGACGTTGACGATCGAGAGATACAGCACCCAGAGAAGTGCCCAGATCATCATCGTGAGGGGCACAGGCCACTCAGGCCCCTCGAATAGGCCAAGCGCGGCAACGGCCGCGAGGGCCACGCCGGACCACGCGACGGCAAGCAGCAAGGGATCCGAGTAACGGAAATGGAAGAGGCTCGGGGAGCGGCCAAATGAGACCGCGCGCACGAAGTCGGGAACCGGCAGGAGCCCGCGTTCGCCGAGGAGCGGCCTGAACTGGTGGACCGTCACGAGAAAAGCGATGAGGTAAATGAGGGCGAGCGCGCGCTGGAAGACCAGCCGCGTCAGCCAGTAGTCGGGCGCCGCAAGCCAGTCCACGGCCGCGGCTAGGCTACGCGCGCCGTGGACCGGACCACGATCTGGCTTCGGACCGGCGAGCGACCGCCAGCGCCGGACGCCAGCGGCGTGCGCCGGCGACCGTCCGCCGACCGCGAGACCGACTGGTTACGCAACCTCGAGCACGACCCGCGCAGCCGGGTCCGCATCGGCCATGCCGAGCTCCACGCCAATTACGAGCGCTCGACCGATCCGGCCGCCGACCTCCGGCGCACCGTCGAGCTGCTGCGCGCGAAGTACGGCCCGGAGTGGGTCGCGGACTGGTACGTCGAGATGGGCCGCATCCCGGTGAAGCTCCGCATCGTGAGCTGAGCACGGTTTCGGAGAGGGTCGAGAATGGTGGAGTGAGGGGCTTTCGGCTCGCGTTCCGGGCAGCAGCGGCGCTCGCGGTCGCGCTCGGCGCATTCGGGCTCACGGCCGGCGCCCTCGCGGCCGAGGCGCCGGCCGTCCTGGTCGGCCACATCGACGGTGTGATCAACCCGATCACCGCCCGCTATGTCGACCGCGTGGTCTCCGAGGGAGAGCGAGACCGTGCGGCGGCGATCGTCTTTGTCATCGATACCCCTGGTGGGCTGATCGATTCGACGTATGACATCACGGCGCGCTTCCTCGCTGCGCGCGTCCCGATCGTCACGTTCGTCGCCCCGCCGGGAGCGCGCGCCGCGTCGGCCGGCACCTTCATCACGATGGCGGGTCATGTCGCGGCGATGGCTCCGGCCACGAACATCGGCGCGGCGCATCCGGTCGACTCGAGCGGCGGGGACATCCAGGGCGACCTGCGGCTCAAGGCCGAGAACGACGCCGTGGCGCACATCACCAACATCGCCCGCGTCCGGGGGCGGAACGTGCAGTGGGCCGAGGACGCGGTCCGCAAGAGCGTGAGCGTCCGCGTCGACGAGGCACTGAGCCTGAATGTCGTCGACCTCGAAGCGAACAACGTGGCCGACCTGGTGGCCAAGATCGACGGGCGCATGGTCAAGACCGCTTCGGGTGACATCCGCCTCGCGACCGCGGGGGCGGCACTGGATGAGGACGGCCTCAACCCGATCGAGAGCCTGCTTCACAAGGTGGTGGACCCGCAGATCGCCGTCCTCCTCTTCACACTCGGGACGTATGGGCTGATCTTCGAGCTCTCGAACCCGGGCCTCATCTTCCCCGGCATCATCGGCGTGATCGCGATCGTCATGGCGCTCTTCGCCTTCGGAACACTCGACGCGAACGCTGCCGGGGTCGCCCTCATGGTCTTCGCGATCGTGCTGTTCGTGCTCGAGATCAAGGTGCCAGCGCATGGGCTGCTCACCGTCGGAGGGATCGTCTCACTGCTGATCGGCCTGGTCATCCTGTTCCCGCCGTTCCGTCCAACCTTCCCCGGCGTCCGACAGACGGTCGAGCCACTCATCGCGGTGTTCGTGGTGGGGCTGACCGCGATCTTCTTCGGCGTCGCGCTCCGCGTCGCCCTGCGTCCGCTGCCGGTGGCGAGCGGCGCCTCGTTGCTCCTGGGCGCGGTCGGCGTGGCGAAGACCGATATCGCGCCACGAGGGATCGCGCACGTCGCCGGCGAGGATTGGACCGTTGTGAGCGAAGGTGCTGATATTCCCAAGGGTGGAGAGGTGCGTGTGAAGCGCGTCGACAGCGTGCGGCTTATCGTCGAACCGGCGCGGGGCGCCGAAGGAAAGGGAGCGGCCTGATGGATCTGAGTCTCATCACTATTGGCGTACTCATCATCATCGCGGTCTTCGTGTTGCGCGCGATCATTCACATCGTTCCCGAATACCAGCGCCTCATCGTGTTCCGGCTCGGGAGCTTCGAGAAGGTCGCCGGACCGGGCATCGTGCTGCTTCTGCCGCCCCCGATCCAGAGCGTCGCGCAGACCGTGGATCTGCGGGAGTTCGTGGTGGAGATCCCGCAGCAGACTTGCATCACCAAGGACAACGCGCCGATCTCGATCGACTTCCTCATCTACCAGAAGGTCGTTGATCCGAAGGACTCGTTCCTGAACATCCAGAACTTCCGGCAAGCTATCCAGGGCATCGCGACCACAACCCTCCGCGCCGTGGTCGGAAACATCCCCCTGGACGATGTCCTCGCCAAGCGGGAGCAGATCAACGAGGAGCTTCGCGTGAAGCTCGACGACATCACGCATCGTTGGGGCGTGAAGGTCACAAACGTCGAGATCAAGGAGCTCACCCCGCCGCGCGACGTCCAGGACGCGATGAACCGCCAGCTGACCGCGGAACGGACCCGCCGCGCCGTGGTCACCGAGGCGGAAGGCAAGAAGGCCTCGCAGATTCTCGTTGCGGACGGCGCGAAGCAGGCCGCCATCCTCGAGGCCGAAGGTGCCCGGCAGTCAGCGATCCTCCGCGCCGAAGGCTTCGCGCTCGCGATCTCGACGATCAACGCTCAGGCGATGAGCGCGGACGCCAAGACCATGACCCTCCAGTACCTCGACGCCCTAAAGCAGCTCGGCGCGTCGCCGTCGACGAAGTTCATCATCCCGACCGAGTTCACTAACCTCGCCGCGCCGCTTTCCGCGCTCGCAGCGGCGCGTAGCGACGGCGACAGTGAGAAGAAGAAGGGCTAGTCGGGCAAGGGAGCCTCTACCGCCCTCGAAACCCCGCCGCGCCGTGCGCGGAAAAGGCGCCGCCACGCGCGGCCAGAGTGCGTGGCGGTCGCCTCGTCCACGACGGGCACGGCCATCGGGCGAGCCCGCGGTCGCGAGCGGAACGGTGAGTACACGCGCGGCGGCACCCGCCAGGAGACGGATGCCGCCTGCGCGTGGCGTGGTGATGGGGAGGGGGACTCCCCTCGACGGACGGTCAGCAGAAGAGCGGAAGCGGCGGCCACGAGACACCTCTGAAAATGAGTTTCGAACAGGCGTTCGCATGATAGAACGGATGTTCACCATGTCAAGAGCGGGATACTCGAACACCTGAGCACGGTCCTTGGCGCGGATCTCGCGCCGCAACGGCCCCGCGTCGTCCGCGAGCGCGCGGAGCCGCACGGCCACATCCTCGAGCCGGAGTGGTCGGGGACGCGGGTGCTGGTGCGGATCGGCCACGGCGACCCCCGTTTTGTGGGATACGGCGGCGCGACGAGCGGCCCGCGGGAGCTTTACGACGCCATCGTGGCGGACGCTCGCTGCGACACGGCGATCATCGACGGCGTGCTGGTCGACGATTGGCGGGACGAGAGCGATCTTGAAGTCGACGACCAGGGAAACGCCTACACCCGGCAGTTCGGCGCTCGGCAAATCTTCGCCGCCTTCGACCTACTCGAGGTCGACGGTGAGGCGCTGCTCGCGGTTCCTCTGCTCGAGCGGCGCCGGCACCTCGAAGGTGTCCTCGCGCCGAGCCAGAACGTGCGGCTGACTCCGTACGTCACCAGAGATCTGCGGGCGTGGCGGGACACGCTTCTCGCGCAAGGGTTCAAGCGCGTGGTCATCAAGAACTGGAACAGCGCGTACGCTCCTGGAAAGACGAACAACGATTGGCTCGTGATCGAGAAACTGAAGGCGACCCCATGAGACCTCGGAGGAATTCGTGAAGACATCTTCGGCGGTCATCGACCACACCCAGCGCGATCCGTGGGAGGTCGCGCTTGAACAGTTCAGCATCGCGGCGGACAAGCTCCATCTCGATCCAAACATGCGACGGATCCTCAGCACGACCCAACGCGAGCTCACGGTCCACTTCCCGGTGCGGATGGCGGACGGCGTGGTGCAGGTCTTCACCGGCTACCGCGTGCAGCACAACACCACGCGCGGACCGGGCAAAGGCGGCATCCGCTATCACCCCTCGGTAACGCTCAACGAGGTCAAAGCGCTCGCGATGTGGATGACCTGGAAGTGCGCGGTCGTTGGGATCCCCTACGGCGGCGCGAAGGGTGGCGTGGTGTGCGATCCGAAGACGATGAGCGCGCAGCAGCTCGAGACGCTTACCCGTCGCTACACGACCGAGATCGAACTCCTGATAGGCCCCGACCGCGACATCCCGGCGCCCGATGTGAACACGAACGCGCAGACGATGGCCTGGATCATGGACACGTACTCCATGCACCACGGCTACACGGCGCTTGCCGTGGTGACCGGCAAGCCGCTCTCGATCGGTGGAAGCGAAGGCCGCAACGAGGCGACGGCACGTGGCGCGGTGTACACGATCATCGAGGCGTCGAAGCACCTGGGCATGGACCTCGAGGGCGCACGCGTCGTCGTGCAGGGATTCGGAAACGCCGGTAGCTTCTCGGCGAAGCTGATGGCTGAGCTCGGGGCCGTGATCGTCGGGCTCTCGGATACGACAGGCGCGATCATGAACCCGAAGGGTATCGACCCGAATCGCGTGGACGCGTACAAGCGCGAGACCGGTGCGCTCACCGGCTTCCCGGGCACGGTACGGATCTCGAACGCGGAGCTCCTGGAGCTCGACTGCGACATCCTCATCCCGGCTGCGATCGAGAACCAGATCGGCGAGCACAACGCGCCGCGGATAAAGGCGAAAGTCATCGCCGAGGCCGCGAACGGCCCGACGTCGCCCGAAGCCGATCGGATCCTTCACGAGAAGGGCCTGTTCCTCATCCCAGACATCCTCTGCAACGCCGGCGGCGTGACGGTGAGTTACTTCGAGTGGGTGCAGGACCTCCAAAACCTCTTCTGGCGCGAGGCCACCATCAACGCGCGCCTGAAAGAGGTCATGGTGAAGTCGTTCAACGATGTGCTCGACATGTCGAAGAAGCACAAGCTCGACATGCGCACGGCCGCGTATATGGTCGCTGTGGGTCGGGTCGCCGAAGCCACGCTCACGCGAGGCGTATACCCCTAGGGGCGAGCGGTGGACGCGTTCCTCATGGTCGTACTGAGCGCGGTCGTCGCGCTTGGCGTCGTCGCGCTGGGGCGCAGTGCATACCAGCGGGACCGGATTCGGCGCTCGGGTGTCCCGCGGCTGGCGATGATCACTGAGGTGCAGACGGCTGCTCTCGAAGCGGGCTCGGCGATGTTCACGGTCAAATACCGGTATGTGGACGACGCTGGTGTCCTACACGAAGGACAGAGCCCGTTTCTGAGCTATGACCCGACCATGCGGTCGACCGCAAGGCCAGTGCGAAATTCGATTCGATCCGCGCCGCCCTGAGCTGAGCGCGTGGATGGAGGGCACGTGACCGAGGCCTAGCGGAAAGAAACCGCCGCAATGAGCCGCTCGCCCGCCATCGGGACGGGCGAGGTGCGGCCTGTGGCGAGATCGACCGCGACCACGCTGCGCCCCGAATCGAAGCCGACGAAGGCGAGTGCGCCGTCGGTGCTCACGAGCAGATCCGTCGCCGCGGCGAGCCCCCGCGCGACGATGCGGTGATCCCCGCCCGCGGCCGGCCAGATCTCGAGGCGATCGGCGAGCGAGACGACGATCTCAGTGCCGCCGGGCTTCCAGCGAGCGACCGCGATCCGTTCGCCCGACGGAGCGCCAAGCTCGCGATGCTCGTTGTACGACGCGATGCCCCATACCCGGATCACGCTCTCCTTCATGAGCCCGAGCACCGCGCCCCCGCTTGACGCGACGGTGCGTGCAGGGATCCCGGGATCCATCGGCACACGAGCGCTCAGCGCGTCCTCGCCGATGACGGTATACGCGATCGCGTCCCCGTCGGCCGAGGCCACGCATGCCCCCGTGAGACGCGCGTCGCGATCCCAGCCGACCGGCCAGAAGCTCGTTCCGTCCGTGAGCCGTGCGATCTCGTGGATGCTTCGCGTCGGAGTGTCCACGACGCGCAGCGCCGAGAACTGTCCCGGCGCCTCTCCGGTCCCAGCGCGCCCGCTCGCGCCGATCGCGACGAGCAATCCGGTGCGGTCTGTCGACCACACCGCCCCGGCGCCGCGCTCGGTCTCAAGCACCGTCGTGATCGAGGTGTCCTGGTCAGGTGCGGCCACGTCGAAGACACGGAGCTCCTGTGTGCCGCCGTTGCTCGTGACCCAGTACGCGACGCGACGACCGGTCCCGGAGACGGCGCCGACGAACCCCTGCCCGCGCAGCGGCGCCACGGCCGTCGCTTCGGTCTCCCGGCGGATCTTCGCCGGTGATGTTTCGCCTTCGAGCGCGATGAAACCGCGCGTGTCGGAGAGCAGCGCCCCCTCCCGTTGCGGCGGAGGCGTAGGAGATCGTCGTAGCGCCGCCGTCGGTGTCGCTGGTGATTCGCCGGGCAGAGTGACCGAACCGAGCGCGAGACCGGCGAGCAACACCGTGAGCGCGAGGATGCCCAGCCAGAAGAAGACTGGGCGCGTGTTTTGGTTACGCACTAACCGCCGTTTGCTTGCACGGCCGGTGCCACCGCCGCTGTCGAGCCGGGGCAGTACCCTTCACGCTGCGCGCGTGCGGCGCGACGACCGACCGCCCGCTCGGCGGCTAGATCGGCAAACTGCTGGGACGCGAGTACGTAGCGGTCGACCTCGAGACGACCGGGTACGAGGCCGAGAGTGAGCGGATCATCGAGGTCGGTGCGGTCCGCATCCAGCTGGGGCCTGATGGGGCGACCCTGCTCGGTGAACGCTTTCTCACGTTCGCCGACCCCGGGCGGCCGCTGGCGCCGGCCATCAGGCGACTGACCGGTATAGCCGACGAGCAGCTCGCCGGGGCGCCCACCGGCGAGAACGCCGTAGCCGCTTTCGCCCGCTTCGCGTTTCGCGATGGGCCGCCGGTTCTTGTCGGACACAACATCGGCTTCGACATCGCTTTTCTCGAGCGGGCCGGGATGCCGCTCGGCGCCGAGCGGCTCGACACCGCCGATCTCGCGTCGATCTTGTTGCCGTCCGCGGCGTCCTACGCACTGCAGCGCCTTGCCGCCGATGCGGCGATCACTCCCGATGCTGCACACCGCGCGCTCGATGATGCGATCACCTCCGCCCTCGTTCTCGGATATCTGGCGAAAGTAGCGCGAGAACTGCCTGCCGCCGTTCTGAGCGAGATCGCGGCCTTCGCGGAGCTGCTCGGCCCGGCCACCGCCGAGTTCTTTCGGGACGCGGCAAGTGTCGCACTCGTCGGTGCTTGGGCTGACGATGCGCGAGGGGTGCCTCGCGGCGCAGCGGGAGTCGCGCGCGCTGCGTCGGAGTTCGAAACGCGTTCTTCAGCGCGAAGGGACCCGCGAGCACGCGAGGTACCCCGAGAAGCGTCGTCAGCCTTGACGGTCGAGGCAACCTTCGCCAAGGACGGCCCGCTCGCACGCTCAGTTGTCGGATATGAGGACCGTGCGGAGCAGCGCGAGCTCGCGGCGGCGATCGAGCGCACCTTCGCCGAAGGCGGCACGCTCGTGGCGGAGGCCGGAACGGGAGTAGGGAAGTCGCTTGCGTACGCGATCCCGGCGCTCGCATCAGCGAGCAGCGGCGAGCGCGTCGTGATCTCGACCCACACGCTGCCCCTGCAGGACCAGTTGACACGCAAGGATTTTCCGGCGCTGCAGGCGGCGCTCGGCTCGGACGTGCCCATCGCAGTACTCAAGGGCCGCTCCAACTATCTCTGCCCCCGGCGCTGGCAGATCTTTCGCGGCGCCGCAACGACGCGGGAGGAGGCGCGGCTCCTCTGCAAGACGCTCGTGTGGCGCACGTCGACCGAATCCGGCGACCGCGCGGAGCTCAACCTCATGAGCGGTGAAGGCGAGCTCTGGTCGCGGATATCGGCAAACGACGAGTCCTGCGATCAGCGTCGCTGTAAGCGCACGCCAGGCGGTTGCTATCTACAGCGAGCGCGAGACGCCGCGGTCCAGGCCGGGATCGTCGTGGTCAACCATGCGCTTCTGCTGCAGGACGCGCGCATGCGCGGCGCGCTACTCCCGGAGGCCGAACACCTCGTCATCGACGAGGCGCACCGCCTCGAGGACGTCGCCACGGGCGCGTTCGGGCTCGAGCTCTCGGAGCCACACCTGCGGCGCGATCTTCAGCGCGTCGCGCACTCGGTCGCGGTGACATCGGCGCTGCGCGACCCGGCGCGCAGCGACCCCGCGGAGCGATGCCGTCTGGAAGTGGAGCGAGCGCTCGAGCGCACCGGTGAAGTCTTCGCGGCGCTCGGCGCGCTTCTCGTGCCGGTCGGCGCTCCGCCGGAAGACCGGGTACGCATCACCGCCGGGCTGCGCGCGAGCGATGAGCGCTGGCTTCCGGTCGAGCTCGCCGGCGAGCGCCTTGCCGATGCGATCGCGGGGATCGCCTTCGCGTCCGAGCGTCTGAGCAGGGCGGGTGGCGACGAGGACGAGCTCGCCGAGCTGCAGAACGCCATGGGGGAGCTGGCGGGCGCGCGCGCGGCGATCACCCGCGGCCTGCACGATCCACGATCGAGCGACATCGTGTGGCTCGATCGCGACAGTGACGGGGCGCTCGCCCTTCACGTTGCGCAATCGCACCTCGGGGGCGTGCTGCGCCGGGCGGTGGTCGACGCGCACCGCTCCACCGTGTTCACGTCGGCGACGCTCGCAGTTGCCGGATCGTTCGATTTTGCGGTGGACCGCTTCGGCGTGTCCGACATTGCCGAGACGCTCGCCGTCGGCTCGCCCTTCGACCATCGCCGGCAGGCGCTGCTGATCGTGCCCGCGGATATCGCGCTCCCTGGCGAGGAGCGCTTCCTGGACGACGCTGCGCGGATCGTCGACGATGTCGCTCGGGCCCTCGATGGACGGACCCTCGTGCTTTTCACGTCGCACGCGACCCTTCGCGACGCGGCCACACGCCTGGCGTCGCTCGAGAGCGAAGGTCTCGCCGTACTCACCCAGGGCGTCGATGGCTCGCGCCGGGCGCTTCTGGAGCGGTTCGCCCAGGGCAAGGCCGTATTGCTCGGGACGCAGTCCTTCTGGGAGGGTGTGGATCTGCCCGGTGACATCCTTCGCTGTGTCGTGATCGCGCGTCTCCCGTTCAGCGTGCCGGATGACCCTCTGGTGCAGGGTCGCGCCGAGCGCTACGACGATCCTTTCGTGGAGTTCCAGCTTCCCCAGGCCGCACTTCGCCTGCGGCAGGGCTTCGGCCGGCTCATCAGGTCAAAGGCGGACTACGGCGCCGTGGTGCTGCTCGATCGACGCGTCGTCACCAAGGAGTACGGGGAAGTGCTGCTCGCGTCGCTGCCCGACGCGCGCACCGAGCATCTGCCTCTCGACCGTATCGCCGCGCGCGTGACCGCGTGGTGCGATCGTGGATGAGCGATCGACCCGCGCCCTCGATGACTGCGACACAATCGCTTCGGCTTCCTTCGCCTGCGCGCGGAGTTTGAGACGGAGGAGGAGAGACCCCTGGGCGCGAAGCCACGCGAGATCTTCGTACATTCGCTCGAGCAACTGCGCGACGCGGTGGTCACGACACTTGGCGCAGGTGCTGTCAAGGCGCAACGGCCGCGTAGCGCTTTAGACGTTTCGGGACACGGTCCATTGGCGCGGGCACCCCGATTTCCGGGTCGCCCCGCGCTACCAGCGAGACGGGCTAGTACGGCTGGGGGGTTGTGGGGGAAAGGGGCTCACCTAGGCTTTACGCACGGTCGGCACCCACTCGGCCAAGCAGGGATGAAAGGAGGTGCCTAGTCGATGCTCGAATTCATCCGTGACGACCAAGGCCAGGGATTGGTGGAATACGCACTCATCATCGCCGTTATCGCCATCGCGGTCATCGTCGCGATGATCTTCCTCCGCGGCCAGCTCCAGAACATCTTCAGCAACATCGGTAACAACCTCACCTAGCAATCGCACTCGACGCGTCGATCGACCCGGCCGCTCGGCCGGGTCGATTCTTTTTGTGGTCGCGACTCACGCGTCCGTGCGTTCCTGGACCGGACCGTCCAGGCGTGATTCGCGCGAGTACCGCACTCGCAAGCGCCGACCACCCCATTACGGAAGTACCCTTCAGCGCGCCGCAGTCCTCCCCGCACACGCAGAACGTCCTAATTCGTAACGAGTAC
Organism: Chloroflexota bacterium; assembly: GCA_005881885.1. Taxonomy (GTDB): domain Bacteria; phylum Chloroflexota; class Limnocylindria; order P2-11E; family P2-11E; genus 3-1-20CM-2-70-9. The sequence goes on along the minus strand of VBDX01000121.1, from coordinate 8,574 downwards.
ATGACGGACCGGCAACGACGGACGTTACCTGTTTAGCTGCGGCTAAATGAACGGGCCGCACCGGGAGGACACATTGTTCGGTAAGCGGCTTGCGATCTTTGCACTCCTTTTCTCTTTCTCGATCTTGATCCTGGCTAGCAGTGAGGCAGTCGCTGCTCGCGGTGGCAAGAAGCCAACAACGTCCACTAACACCGGCAGCTTCAGCCTCGTGTTGGTCGACTCGACGGACGGCGTAGCGCACTGGGGCCAGCACGTCACCTTCAACGCCACCTCAACCGCGGCCTACTACTTCGTCAGGCTCGACTGCTACCAGAACGGGGTCTGGGTTTACGAACAGTCCAACGGCTTGTATGTCGGCTGGCTATGGACCAAGAACTTCACCCTCGCGTCGACTGTCTGGAGCGGCGGAGCTGCGGACTGCACCGCGCTGCTCTACTCGACGAACGCTGACGGTTCGAACTTCCAGTCGCTCGCGACGATGGGCTTCCACGTCGCCCAGTAGCGAACGATCACGCCAAGATGTGGGAGGCCCCGGACTGTCCGGGGCCTCTCCCTAACCTGCTGCTGGTACTGAGGTACCGCTCTCCATCTCGCGTGGGACTGCGCGGAGGGTCCTAGCCGGAATGATTCCGCGACGGCTCCGATACGCCCACGTTAGGCGTTAGCAGCGGCAGGGACCGAGTTGCCGCGGAGGGAGGAACAACCCGTGTCTCGCAAGAGCCTCGTGATCTTCGCACTCATCTTCGCTTTCGCCGTCACTTTGGGCAGCGCTCAGGCTCTCGCGACGAGGGGTGGCAAGAAGGCAACGCCTGCCGCCACCACCACAACCTCAAGCCTCGTCCTGGTCCTGATCGACTCGAGGGACGGAGCTGCGCACTGGGGCCAGCACATCACGTTCGACGTCACCTCTTCAGCGAGGTACTCGTTCGTGAGGGTCGACTGCTACCAGGCGACCGTCTGGGTCTACGAGCAATCCACGGGCTTCTACGTGGGCTGGCCGCTAGATCAACGGACCTTCACGCTGAGGTCGAGCGTCTGGACCGGCGGAGCCGCCGATTGCACCGCCTTGCTCTATTCGACGGACGCGGATGGCTCGAACTTCCAGTCGCTCGCGACGACGACCTTCCACGTCGCCCCGTAGCGATCGATCGGACGGAAAAGAGGAGAGGCCCCGGATTCCCGGGGCCTCTCTCTGTCGAGGCTATGTTCCGAGGGCGGTGATCAGTTCGTGATCTGGAGCACCGTCTTCTCGCAGTTGCTCGACGAGCCCGCGACGTTGGAATCGTTGCTGGTGTAGACGGCCTTCCACGAGACCGTGTCCGAAACGCTGACCTTGACGCTCGTGTTGTGGGTGATCTTGCTCTGCGGCGAAGTCCCGCTGATCGCCTGCGATGGCTCGGTGTAGAGCGCGGTGCCGGTGCAGTCGGCGCTGTGGTAGAGCGTGAAGACCACGCTGCCGTTCAGCGCGCTGCCACCGGCTGACGTGATCGTGGCCGAGTCGTTCGGCAGCCAGTCCTGGGCTGTCACGACCGAAGTGGTGTCGGTCACGAGGACCGTCTCAGTCCCGGTTGTGTCTGGGCACCCTGTCGCCGCCACGGGGTTGGTGTTTGGCGAGTTCCCGCTGTAGGAAGCGACGAAGGTGTAGGTGCCGACCGCGGTCGGCGTGAAGCTGACCGGGCCGTACGTGCCGTCGCCGGTGATGGTCACCGAGGTCGGACCGAACGCGACTGTCGTGCAGTTGTTCGGGCCGAAGGCGGTGAAGGTGATCATGCCGCCCGCCGGGCTGCCTGCGGTCGTCGGGTTGATGACCGGGGTGCCGGGCTGGTTGGCCGTGCCAGTGATGGTCGCGGTGTCGCTGATCGCGTTACCGAGCTGGACCGGGCCGCTCGCCTGAGTGGTGAGCGTCGGCGTCACCGGGTTCACGGTGAAGCACTCGCTCGCCCGGCTATCGGATCCGTCCGGTACGCCATTTGTGATGTGGACGAAGTCTGCGCGCCAGCAGTATCGACCCACTGACGTCACAGTGGCTGCATCGGAGAGGATCGGCTGCGTCGTCGTGTTGCTTATGGTTTGCGTTGACCCGATCTGAGTGCCGCCGGTGGTGCAGGTGCCGGTGGCGATGGGGCCGCAGAGGAAGAACGAGAGAGTCCCGCTCCAGGTCGTTGTGCCGGTAATCGTCACAGTGGCCGAGTCCTTGACCGACACCGAGCCGGTGCCGATCGAGAGAGGACCAGTGATCGGATTGCCGTTGCCGTCCTTCGGCGTCGTCTCGACCGTGCTCTCGCACCTGCCGAACTGTCCGAGGACGAAGTCCTTGAGTGTCGCGTTGCCTGACTGTGAAGACCGTGTGTTGAGCAGGAAGCTCCGGAAGCAAGCCCCGGCGAAACCGATCTGGGTCAGGTCGAGACCTCCTTCGTAGAACTCGCTGAGCTGGATCTGGTTCGCCGGCGAGCTCTTGGCCTTGTCCTGGAAGAGCCAGGGCGAGGGAATGAGGGTGTCGTTCACGAGGGCACAGGCGACGTCGCCTGTGATCACGCCCGTCTGGTCACAGCGGTTGTCCGTCTGGCCCGCTGGGATCGGGATCGGGACGGGCTGCAGGGTGCATGTGTTGGTGAAGCAGGGGCTCGTCGCGTTGCCGGCCCCGACCCACTCGTAGACGCGGATCGTGGGCTGCGACCCGCCGATCGTGAACGCGCTCACGATCAGGATGTCGCCTGGTGTGCTGCCGCCGAGCGACTTGTTTCCCGCGGTGTGGGCGCCGCTGAACGGGCAGCCCGACGCGAGCGTGCAGCTGTTGTTCGGCCCGTTGCCTATCTCCCCGACGGCGCTCTGGAAGAACCAGAACGCGATGTTCGCGTCGCCCTCGTTGGAGAATCGATCGCCACCGAAGTACAGCACCTTGTGGCCCGCGTAGGTGCCGGTAGTGATGTTGTATTCGGCCGCGAAGCCGTGCTCGAGGTCATCCTTGTCGGGTGACGGCGCGGCCTGCTGCCACTTCCAGTTGCCCGGAATGTCGAGGTCGTCCTTCGAGCCGCCGCCGGTGAACACGTCGTCGGTGGCGGAGCCGAATGCGTCGGCGTCGAACGACTGCGGGTTGGCGGTGGATCCGCCGAGACAATGGACCGGATCCGTGCTCGGCCGCGATGGCGGCGAGGCGGTCGGGCAGACCATGTCCCAGTCCTCCGCGTTCTGCGGTGCCGGCGGGCTGGGTTGGACCGATGTCTGAGCGTTGCCGTCGAGCTGGAACGCGCCGGTGTCGTGCACGGCCTGCGCGGTGTATGGGACCAGTAACGTGAGGACCATTGCCGCGACGAGGGGCAGCACCAGAAAACGGCTCAGCTGCCGGATCCCGGTCGCCCCACTCGTTCGTGTCATAGCGTTCTCCCTGCGTCTTCCGAGTTTGTCCGGTCGTTGGGGCGACTAGCGGCAGCGCCGAGCCCACCCCCTGCTGGGCGCGTTCTCGCTGCCATGGGGCGTCCCACCTCTCGCGTCCCGGCGTGGGAATGAAGCCAGCCGGCGGTCCGCACGTAAATGCCCAAGAAAGGGTCAGCCCGCGGCGGCCCGCGTACCCTCTCTTAGGTACGTGCGCCCGCGCACATCAGGAAACAGAGGCACGCTAGTGTGCCCGTTTGCAGGCCGATTACTCCCCTGCTAAATTGCCCTCCGTCGACGCGGGCTGCAGGTGGGGAGCACGAGAGCGATGGGGCCGAACGGGGAGCACACGATCCTGGTGTGGGATGAGGCTGGTAAAGTCTCGGACGCTGTTCGCCGGGCCGCGATCGGTGCGCCGGTGTGGCGGGTGTCGGAACGCCCGAAGAGCAGCGACCTCGAGCAGGTGGACCTCGCGATCGTGGCGCTTTACGGCCGGTCCGATTGGTCGAAGATCAGCTCGCTCATTCTTCGCACGCGCACCGTGATCGTCAGCACGACGTCGGACCGCAGCGACGCTTCCCGCGCGTTTGCCTCAGGTGCGTTCGGATATCTCGAACTCGGCCTTTCCGCCCGCGCGCTGCGCCGCGCGATCCGGGGCGCGGTCCGCGGTGAGCCCGCATATTCGCGCGCCGTGCTCGGCGACCGGATCCGGATCGAGCTGGGGACCTCAGCGTCACGCGCGACGCGGTCGCTCGCGCTGACACCACGTCAGCGCGAGGTGGTCGCGCTGATCGCGACGGGCGCCTCAGACAAGGAGATCGGGACGGCCCTGGGGATCGCGACCGCGACCGCGCAAAAGCACGTCACGCGCCTTCTCAGGCGGTTGGACGTACCGAACCGAGCCGCCGCGGTGGCCGCGACCCTTTACTAGTTAGACAGCGGGACGCAGCCTCGTCGCTGACCGGCGGCCAAGCACGCCGTCGCAGGCTCGCTGGAGCTCATCCCAGAGCTCGCCGGTGACCTCGTTCCGCGCGATCACGTGCTGGCCCGGCTCAACGACCTCATCGCCCTCGGCGACGAAGCCGGCGCGGGCCGGGTCGTGAAGGTCGAGGTAGTGGCCGCGCCGGGCGAGCGCCTCGCCGTCTCCAAGCAGGGGCATGGCCTCGAGCTCCAAGTCGGAGAAGCTTTGGAGCACGCGGTGCTCGGCACGGACATCGAGCGCGGTGCGCTCCGCGATCCTTGGATGCCGGGAGGCAGCGCCCTCCGAGTCGTCGTCGGACATGAGAACCTCCCAGCGCCGGGACGTGCCGCGAGGGACTCGGACCTCGTCATATTTCGCCATCGCCCCGGATACACCGCACCGGACGTGCCAGTGTCGGACGCGAGTTAAGAACCCGTACAATTGGGTCGGATCGAGCGCGTGCTCGGTTACTTCGCACGCCTGCAGTCGCCCTCCGGGACACCGGCCGCAGGCGGAGGCATAAAAGGGAGACCTCACGTGGCGGTCGTCACCATGAAGCAGCTCCTGGAGTCCGGGGTGCACTTCGGACATCAGGCACGCCGCTGGAACCCGAAGATGAAGCGCTTCATCTTCATGGAGCGGAACGGCATCCACATCATCGATCTTCAGCAGACGCTCACCCGGGTTGAGGAGGCGTACGCGTTCATGCGCGACCTCGCCGGCGACGGCGGGCAGGTCCTCTTCGTCGGGACGAAGAAGCAGGCGCAGGAATCCATTGCCGAGGAGGCCAAGCGCGCGGGGATGCACTACGTGAACCAGCGGTGGCTCGGTGGGTTTCTCACCAACTTTGTCACGATCCAAAAGCGCATCCAGCGGCTCAACGACCTCGCCGAGCGCAAGGAGCGCGGCGACTTCGCTACGCTGCCGAAGAAGGACGCCCAGCGTCTTGACGATGAGCTCGCACACCTCGATCGCTACTTCTCCGGTGTGCGCGAGCTGAAGCGGCCGCCGACCGCGCTCTTCGTGGTCGACCCGCACCGCGAGCACATCGCGGTCGACGAAGCGCGGCGCCTGGAGATCCCCGTTGTCGCCATGGTCGATACGAACTGCGATCCCGATCTCATCGACGTGATCATCCCCGCGAACGACGACGCGATCCGTGCGGTGAAGCTCATCTGCCAGAAGATGGCCGATGCGATCCTCGAGGGCCGCCAGCAGTTCGACGCCTCGCGGAAGGAAGCGACACCCGAGGACATGGGCTACGCGCCGTCGACGACGCCGGAGCAGTACGAAGGCGGTCTCGGAGTGCCGCGGGCGAAGCGCACGCCGCGCGTCTACGAGCCGGAAGAGGACGAGGAGTACCCGATCGGCGGCTACGAAGAGCCCGCCGAAGAGGCGGCCGACGTCGCCACAGCCGAGAAGAAAGAGGGCGAGTGATGGCAACCGGAAAGGACGAGGTGAAGCGCCTTCGGGAGGAGACGGGCGCGGGGGTGATGGACTGCAAGCGCGCGCTGGAAGAATCGAAGGGCGACTTCGAGCGGGCCAAAGCGCTGATCAAGGAGCGCGGCCTCGCCAAGGCGCAGAAGAAGTCGGACCGCGAAGCCAAGGAAGGCATCGTCGAGGCCTACGTCCACGCGGGCGGCCGGATCGGCGCGATGGTCGAGGTCTCGAGCGAGACGGACTTTGTCGCGCGCAACCCGGAGTTCCGCGAGCTCGCCAAGGAGCTGGCGATGCAGGTCGCGGCGATGGATCCGAAGGACGTGGACGAGCTGCTCGAGCAGGCCTACATCCGCGACGCCTCAAAGAAGGTCGGCGAGCTCGTGACGGGCATCGCCGCGGCGACGGGTGAGAACGTTCGCGTGCGACGGTTCAAGCGGTTCCAGCTCGGCCAGTCCAACGGCGAACCGACCTAAACTGCCGCCGATGGCCGTCCAGACGAAGGCCAAGTACCGCAGAGTGCTGCTGAAGCTCTCCGGCGAGGCGCTCCTTGGCGACCTTAAGTTCGGCATCTCCCCGGAATACACGCGCTACCTCGCCGAGGAGATCCGCAAGGTCCACGACCTCGGCGTGCAGGTCGCGGTCGTGATCGGGGGCGGGAACATCATGCGTGGCGCCGCCGTGGCCGAGCACGGCATCGAGGAAGCCACCGGCCACTACATGGGCATGCTCGCGATGGTGATCAACGCTCTCGCGCTGCAGTCACAGATCGAATCGGTGGGCGTCCCGGTGCGTGTGCAGTCCGCGATCACGATCGCCGAGGTCGCCGAGCCCTACATCCGGCGCAGGGCGATCCACCACCTCGAGAAGGGGTACATCGTCATTTTCGCGGCAGGCACGGGAAATCCGTTCTTCACGAGCGACACCGCGGCCGCGCTGCGCGCCGCGGAGATCAATGCGGACGTGATCCTCATGGGAAAGAACGCCGTCGACGGCGTCTACGACGCAGACCCGCGCCGCGTCCAGGGCGCAAAGAAATACGACGATATCCGCTACCGGGACCTGCTCGAGAAGCGCCTTGGCGTCATGGACGCCACAGCGGCCGCGCTCGCAGAGGAGCGCGATATACCCATCATCGTGTTCGACATATCGCAACCCGATGCCATGGTCCGTGCGGCGAAGGGCGAGCAGATCGGCACGCTCGTCCACAGCCGCTAGGTCTCCGATGGCGCTCGAGGAGGTCCTCGCTCAGACCGAGGCGAGGATGAAGAAGGCGATCGACGCGCTCCGCCACGAGCTGGCGAGCGTGCGCACCGGGCGTGCCGCTCCGAGCCTCGTGGAAGAGCTCGAGGTCGATGCGTATGGGGCGGCGACTCCGCTCGTCTCGCTGGCGGCGATCAGCGCCCCCGAGCCACGGCAGATCGTCATCCAGCCTTGGGACCGCAATCTCATCAAGGCGATCGAGAAGGCGATCCTCGCCTCCGACCTCGGACTGACGCCGAGCAACGATGGCGCCGTCATCCGCCTGAACATCCCGGCACTCAATGAAGAGCGCCGCAAGGAGCTGGTGAAGCAGCTCCACAAGAAGGTCGAGGAAGGCCGCGTCGAGGTTCGGACGCTCCGCCGCCATTCGCATGACGAGCTGAAGTCGAAGGAGAAGAGCTCCGGTGTGACCGCCGATGAGGTGAAGCGCATCGAGGCCCAGCTCCAGAAGCTCACCGACCGCTACATCCTGGTTTGTGACGAGATCGGACACGCGAAGGAGAAGGAGATCCTCGCAGTTTGAGCGAGCGAGGGGGCTCCGCCCCCTCGGGCGGTCAAGGGGGCTCTGCTCCCTCGAACCCCCGCGCTGTCCCAAGACACCTGGCGATCGTGATGGACGGCAATCGGCGCTGGGCGAGGAAGCGGCATCTCCCGGCGATCGCCGGCCATCGCGCCGGCGTCGAGACGATCCGCCGCACGCTTCGCGCCGCGCGCGAACGAGGCGTCGAGTACCTCACCCTCTACAGCTTCTCTACGGAGAACTGGTCGCGTGATGAAGAAGAGGTCGGCGCGCTGATGGCGCTCCTGGAGGAGACCATCCGCCGTGAGACCAAGACGCTCGTCGACGACGGTGTGCGGCTTCGCGTGATCGGCCGCCTGTACGAGCTCTCCGACCGGTTGCAGCGCGCGATCGCCGGTGCGGTGAAGGAGACGGAAGGCGGGACGCGCGGCGTCATGACCCTCGCGTTCAACTACGGCGGTCGGGCCGAAGTCGTGGACGCGGTGAAGCGGATCGTCAGCGATGGCCTGGCGCCGGAGGATGTGGACGAGGCCGCGATCGCCTCGCGCCTGTACGCCCCGGAGCATCCGGACCCAGACCTCCTCATCCGGACCGGGGGCGAGCTTCGCGTGTCGAACTTCCTGCTGTGGGAGGTCGCCTATGCCGAGATGTGGGCGACGCAGGTCTTGTGGCCTGACTTCTCGGTCACGGACCTCGATGCCGCGCTGGCCTCGTACGCCGAGCGCGAACGCCGCTTCGGCCGGTAGTGCGCGATCTTGGGCGCCGGACCATCACCGCGATCGCCTACGCGGCGATCGTCCTTCTGGCCGTCGTCGCGCCGCCCATCGTGTTCTGGGCTCTGCTGGGCATCGTCGGCGTAGCCGGTCTGACCGAGCTGCTCGCGCTGCGAACCGGTCGGCCGTCGCTGGTCCTCGGAACGCTGTTCATCGTTGGCCTCGCGTCCCTCGGCGGCCTGCGCGAGCTTGGCGCGAGCAGCGCACGTCATGGCATCGCGGACGATCTCCCGGTGTGGCTCTTGCTG
>VBDX01000099.1 GCA_005881885.1 Chloroflexota bacterium | reverse complement strand
CTTGCCGGTCTGCGCGCCAAGTTCGTTTAAGAACGCGTTCGTCGCGCCGCAGGCGAGAGCCGGGCTGACGGGTGCGCCGCTCTGCGCCGTCCGCAGCTTGTCCAGGAGGCCCGAGTACACCCCCGACACCGGGAGAAGCTTCTGAAGATCGGCGATGAGATCGCCCATCTGCTCGGACGCGCCCTTGACATGGATCGTGAATGTCCTGGTCGTGGTCGCACCGGCGGCGTCGGCGGCAACACATTGGACGGTGGTCGTTCCGGCCGAGAACACTGCCCCGCTCTGCGGAGCGCAATCGATGCGCACTGGGGCGACATCGTCGGTCGCGGCCGCGATGTACGAGACGACCGCGCCGCGCGGGCTCGTGGCGGTCGCGGTAAGGCTTGCGCCCGGGACGGTGATCGCCGGCGCCGCATTCGAGTCGGATTGCGCGGCGGAGCCCGCCCCGACGAAGAGCGCGAGCACTCCGAGCGCGAGTAAGCCGAGACCGCTGGTCTTGAAAAGCACGTGCACCCCGCCCCCTCCGTCGAGCCCCTGCGAGACCGAGCGACTCTATTCCTGCCCGTAATCCAGTCAAGCGGTCAAGCGATGGATGCCGGCCCGAGTGACCGACGTGCTTATGTGGGCTACATCTACCAGGGCCGTAGGCAATATCTCCGCCCCTGCGCCGATCGTCCTTCGGCGCCTCAGGGCGGAGCGGAAGATCGCCCTCCCGCCGCAGGGTCGCGGCTACCGCGCCGCAGCCGGGACCGGTGGCGCCTTGCCCGTCAGTTGGTAGTGGAAGCCCTGCCCGAAGCTCTCGGACCAGCTCTCGACGATCTTCCCGTCGCGGATCCGGTCGATGTTGAGCTGACGGAGCGTCACGCGCTTTCCGGTCGGCGCGACGCCGAAGTACTCCTTCGTGTGCGTGCCCTCGGAGATGGTGTGGTAGGCGACGAGGTCGCCCTCCGCCACGATGAGATCGATCCGCGCGCGAACGTCGGGGAACCCGCCGCGTATGACGTTCAGCACCTGCTTCAGCGCGTCGCGACTCTCGCCGGCGTTCGGCGGAGCGTCGTGCAAGACCCAGTTGGGCGCGTAGTACCGATCGATCGCCTCGGTCTTTCCCTGGCTAAAGACTTCCTCCGTGACGCGCCGGATGAGCGCTTTGTTCTCTTCGGCAGACATCTCACTCTCCCCTTCTCGCCCGCGGGCGCGGGCAAGCGAGGGCATACCCCCGGTCCCACGGCGTGTCAAGCCTCTTGGGCGACGACGGACGACCGCAGCGAAGACAGGGCCGGCGCGTCACCACACGACGCGGACCGAGTAGCGAGCAAAGATGTTCACGGCGCGCATCGGAGCGACGATGGACTAACTAGTTGGACTAACTCAATCTTAGCCACGTCGAACCGCGGCCTCGACGCCGTGCGTGATCAATTCGGATCCTGGTACTTGCGAAAGCGCGCGCGAATCGCGGGCAAGACGATGCGGCTGTTGTACGCGATAGAACCACCCTGGAAGCACGCGCCCGCGCTCCTCGGCGGCGACGCGGCCGCGCGGATGCTGAATGAGCCCGACACCGCGGATCGGATCGTCGCCGAAGTCGATCGCCGCGAGGTGCTTGCAGCTCTTGTAGCCGTAGTGGTCCGGCGCCACGACCCGCAGCGGCGCGCCGTGCGCGAGGCTCAGCGGTTGGCCGTCGAGGCGATCGGCGAGCAGCACGTTCGGTCGCAACGCGTCCGCGAGCGGCACCATGCAGAAGAATCCCCCGTCGAAGCCGCGGAAGATCACATACCGCGCGCCGGGACGCGGCCGCGCGCGCGGCGCGATGAGCCTCTCGAACACGTCAGCGAACCGGACGCCGCTCCAGCGGAGCCCGATCCGGCTCCATGTGGCGACGCAATGAAAATCCGAGACCTGATCGACTCGAGGAAGCGCCGCGAGCTCGGCCGGCTCGATCTCGGAGGGCGCTTCCACGTCGCCGCCGACGCGCAGCACGAGGCGGTCGGGGATGACGGGGCGCACACGGATGTGAGTACCGAAGCGCGGGAACTCGCCGATGGCGCGCTGACCCGGCGGGAGCGAGGTCACGCCCGCGACGATAGGTCGGGCTAGGTTCCGCGAGTAGCATCTCCCTACGGGGCGGCGAGGCGCGAGTACCAGCGGGGAGGAGGTACAGCGACGCATGCAGACCACAGCCAAGGACCTCGCCATCGACCTCGGCCAGGATCGACCAGGCACGATCGCGAAGGCGTTCGACGCCATCGCGAAGGCGAACATCAACATCGACGGCTACTGCGCGACGGGTGAGGGAACCCTGCACGTCCTCACCAAGGACTCGGCGGCGACGCGCCGGGCCGTCGAAGGAGCCGGCTTCAAAGTCCGCGAAGAGCGCGACGTCGTCGTCGCGGATGTTGCGGATCGCCCGGGCACGGCGGCTCAGATCTTCCGACAGATCGCCGACGCCGAGGTGAACGTCGATCTCACGTACTCACTCGCGTCAGCCCGTCTCGTCGTGGGCTCGAAGGACTTCGCCAAGCTCAAGGAGACGCTCCGCGCGGAGATGCCGACCGGAGCGCGGATGTAGTCACGGGCGCCGCGCCCTCCGCCGCCCTCACACGTTGCACGCCCGCACGAGCTCCGCGAACGTAGCCGCCGTCTTCTCTCATTGGCGGCCCTGGTAACCCGCTGCATGCGCTGAACCTGCGATAACGTGTCGCGCATGACAAGGATCATCCAAATCCGGAACGTGCCCGAGGCTCTCCACCGCACACTGAAATCGCGCGCCGCGCAAGCCAGCAAGACGCTGTCGGATTACCTCCTCGCGGAAGTTCAGGAAATCGCAGATCTTCCGACTGTGTCTGAGCTCACGCATCGCATCCGCCAACGAGCGTCGACCAACCTGAAGGGCTCTTCCGCGGCTCTGATCCGCCGCCACCGTGACGCGAAGTGATCGTCGTCGACGCCTCCGCGGCGGTTGACTACCTGCTCGCCGCTGGCGCGTTCGAGCGGATTGCCGCCCGGTTCGCGGCGCCCGCCGAGAGCCTCCACACGCCCCACCTATTGGACGTCGAAGTCGCTCACGCTGTGCGAGGGCTCGCGATGACCCGGGAGATCTCGGCCGCCCGACGCGCGCCAGGTCACGCTGCGAAGATCGGTCTTTCGCTGAGAGTGCCGCGGGAGCGGATCCGCAAACCAACTCGGACACCTAGAGAGGCCGTCGGCGCCGCCCACTCCACGCACCGTGGGCCGCACGTAGAGGAGGGCCGCGTCAGAACGCGGCCCTCCTTAGCTATTCGCTACGGCGTGCAAGGGTTGCTGCCCAACACCTGCCGGAAGTTGTTGATACGCGTGACCGTAGCGCCGAAGCCCCCGAAGCGGGGGTAGTTGAGCCGCAGGAACGGCCCCCACTGGTCGAGCTTGCCGAAGTCGTTCACGGTGTGGCCGGGGATGACGTTGCCGAACGTCCAAGCGCACGCCGCGCCGTACCCCCTCGCGGCGGTGAAGAACGGATAGAAGCTCGCGGGCACGAGGTCGTCGGTGAGCGGCGGCTTCACGCAGCGGTCACCGGTGGTCCGGTTGCAGCTGTTGACGGGGCTGACGTCCGGGGCCTCGATGCGCGGGAGGTCCGTCTCGAAGGCGACCCGGCTGTAGTCCTGGTTGAACCCGCCCCCGGTCCGCGCGCTGGTGAACACGATCGGCGTCGGGTGGTCGGGGCTGCCGTCCGGCCAGACGTTCAGGTACGGGACGCCGTCGAAGCCGGAGTTGGTGTCCTGGCATCCCGAGACCTTGATCAGGGTGGACGCCGAGGCATCGAAGCAGAAGTTGTCGTCCTTATCGCTCGGCTCGAGGTCGCCGCTCGCACCCTCGGTGCCGTTGCATCCGCCGCTGGCGGTGACGTGGCCGCAGAAGTCGAAGTGTCCGATCTCGTCCGCGAAGGCGATGTTGTAGGAGTGCGCGGCCCACGGGACGCGGGTCCGCTCCGAGCTGGTGCTGTACTCAGGGTGGAAGTCGTAGGGCAGGTTCTTGCAGACGGCGCCGCTCGGCTCGTACTGGACCTGGCCGAAGCCGTTCGCCGCACTAGCGGTCATGAATCCCGACTGCCCGGTGTTCAGGTCGTTCAGATCGATGCGCAGCCCGTGCGCGGTGTCCTGCATGGTGACGACGATGCGATCGCCCGAGTTCATGAAGAGATCCGTCGCTCCGTTTGGCGTGAACGTGCTGACGGTGGAGTTGACCGGGCTCGGCGGAGCGTGAGGAACGCCGCTCTTCGTGATGAAGGCGAAGTTGACCGGCTCGACGCTCACGAGGTTCTGGCACGACTTGTTCTGCTGGGTGCCATGGAAGTAGTCGATCAACAGGCTGTCGATGTTCAGCGCCGCGCACCATTTGTTCGCGTCACAGCTCAAGCCGGCAGGCCAGCTCGACCAGCCCGGCGGGTAGAACTGCATCTCCATGAAGGCGGTGCCGGGGTGCGTGCTCATGGAGTCAGGAGCCGCGGGGTCGGGATTCTCGTGGATGTTGGTGTCGCTATCCGGCGTGCAGGCGAGGCCGGGGTTGATCGGATTGGCCGGGTCGCCGAGCGGCCGCGGTGACGACTGCGTGTCGCACATCGCCATTCCGAACCAGAACGCCGGGTGCAGTTGGAAGTTGAAGGACTGGGCGTCCGTCGGGATGCCGGTCGGCGCTTCCGGATCGGTCGGCAAGGTCAACACGTACTGCACCCGGTTCCCACTCCCGGGACGATCCGAGTAGAAGAGCAGCGACGGCTCGTCATGGCCGACGTAGGACGAGAACCTGTCGAGATCCTCGACTTCGGCGCAGAGGTTACGGCTGTAGCCGCATTCAATGTGGGCGTGAGCATCTCCGGCGGCCGGAGCGGCGGGGAAAAGGCTGACGAGTAATGACGCAACCGCGGCGAAGGTGAAGCGCGAACGGAAAAGTCTCATGCAGCTCCCCCTCAGATTCGGACGCCCGGAATCTTAGTCTTCGGCTGCGCTGGACAGCGTGAGGTTACGGCTGCTGCGCGAGCCAACGCTCGACAGCCGAAACGAACCGCTCCGCGTCGACGATCGCGCTGTCTGCCTGGGCGGCGGTCAGCGGACCTGGCCCGTAGTCGGCATCGAGGCGGAGTCGGAACAGCGCCGCGAGCGCCGCGCCGATGTCAGGGTCCATTCCGCCTTCCCGGACGACGCGCTGTCGGAATGCAGA
>VBDX01000234.1 GCA_005881885.1 Chloroflexota bacterium | reverse complement strand
GACAACGTGGGGGTTACCGCATACCAGATCGAGCGCTGCGCCGGCGCGACGTGCACGAGCTTCGCGCAGATCGCGACGGCCACGACGACCACGTACGGCGACAGCGGGCTCGCTGCGTCCACGACCTATCGCTACCGCGTGCGGGCGATGGACGCCGCCGGCAACCTGAGCCCGTACTCGAACATCGCGAGTGCCACGACGCAGGCTCCGCCCCCGCCACCCCCGGGCGGTCTCGTCGCCGCGTATGGCTTCAGCGAAGGCACGGGGACGACCACCGCCGACGCCACCGGCAAGGGCCACACCGGCACGCTCCAGGGCGGGGCGAGCTGGACGACCAGCGGCAAGTACGGCAGTGGGCTCTCGTTCAACGGCAGCACCGCGTACGTGGATCTCGGCAACGCAGCGGACCTGCAGCTCACCGGGAGCATGACCTGGAGCGCCTGGATCTACGCCACGAGTAACCCACCCGACGACGGCCAGATCATCGCCAAGTCGGGCGGCGCGGGCTGGCAGTTCAAGACCACCCCGGATACCGGGCAGCACACCTTCGGCGTGGGCGTCTCAGCGGACGCGGGCTCGCTCACCCAGCGCTACAGCACCACCGTCCGTGCACTGGGCACCTGGTACCACGTGGCCGGGGTCTACGACGCCACGGCGCGGACCTTGGACCTCTACGTGAACGGGGTGCTCGACAACGGCGTGCTCTCAGGCATGGTGCCGGCGAGCCAGTACAACGCCGCCGAGAACGTGACCGTCGGCCGGCGCGCTGGGGGCTTTTACTTTGCGGGCACGATCGACGAGGTGCGCCTCTACAACCGCGCCCTCAGTCAGGCCGAGATCCAAGCCGACATGAACGCGCCGCTCGGCGGACCGTGAACGAGTGACGCGGCCGCTCGCGGCCGGTCTTCTCTTCTCCGTGCTCGTTATCGCTCTCGGAGCAACGGCCCCCAGCCCGATCGCTGCCGCGCCGCCGGGTATCGCGTTCATCCAGGCGAACTCCGCGACGCCCCAGACTCCGCAGGCCGCGGTATCCGTTGCATACCTCGAGGCGCAAGCGGCGGGGCACCTCGACGTCGTGATCGTCGGAGCGAGCGACAGCAGTGCCCAGGTCCAGTCGGTCGCCGACACTGCAAACAACACCTACCAGAAGGCCGTGGGGCCGACGGTCAACACCAGCGGCTACGTGCTGTCCGTCTACTTCGCTGCGAACACCTCCGCCGCCGCCGCCGGTGCGAACACCGTGACGGTTCGGTTCGCGGCGCCGGTTTCGTTCCCGGATATCCGCATCGCCGAATACCAGGGGATCGACCCGGTCAACCCGGTCGACGTGGTCGCTGCGGGCCAGGGCAACGGCGCGGCCTCAGACAGCGGAGCAGCGACGACCACGCACGCATACGACCTTCTCGTGGGGGCGAATCAGGTGCAGACGACCACCGCCTCCGCGGGAGGTGTCGCACCGGCCGGAAACTGGGTTATGCAGCTCGTGGCATTCCGCGGAGCCGCGAGCTCGCCGCCCGTGGCGACATTCACGAACGAGACGGTCGTGCAGAACTTGAACTTCGCCACGACGATGGTCTTCCTGCCGGACGGCAAGATGTTCATCGGCGAGATCGGTGGAACGATCAGGGTCGTCCCACCGGGTGGGACCCAACCGGATGCGGTGCCGGTGAACGTGATCCCAAACGCGGTCGCGACCGGCGATGCGGGTCTGCTCGATCTCACGCTCGACCCGAACTTCGCGCAGAACGGCTACTACTACGTCTTCTACGCCCAATCCGTAGCCAACTCGATGAGGGATCGCGTCTCGCGTTTCACCGCGACCTCCGATTGGCGGGGCACCGTGGCAGGAAGCGAGTTCGTCGTGTGGCAGGACGACCCGGACAGCAATCCGGGACACCATGGTGCGTCGGTGGCGTTCGGACCGGACGGGAAGCTCTACATCTCGACGGGCGATCACGACGTCGCCTCCAACTCGCAGTCGCTCACGAACTACCGGGGCAAGGTGCTGCGCGTTAACGCCGACGGAACGATCCCGTCGGACAACCCGTTCGTCGACGGCCCAGGCGCGAACAAGGACGAGATCTGGGCCTACGGGCTCCGGAATCCCTTCCGTTTCTCGTTCGATCCGATGAGCGGCCTGCTGTATCTCGGAGACGTCGGCGGCAACGACCATTCGACCGCGTACGAGGAGGTCGATGTCATCGTCCGCGGCGCGAACTACGGCTGGCCGCTGTGCGAGGGTCCGTGCTCGGTCGCGGGCGTGACGAGCCCGATGTATTCGTACCCGCACGCGGGTCGGGATGCGGCGATCATGGGAGGG
>VBDX01000098.1 GCA_005881885.1 Chloroflexota bacterium | reverse complement strand
TCGTCGGGATCGAGTTCGAAGTAGCACATCACGACCGAGGCCCCAACGTCGGCGGCCGCTTGCCTGAGGGCTGATCGTTCGTCGCGACTCCAGAGACCGAAATCGAGCACAACGTTGGCCCCGAGCTCCAGAGCACGCATACCCAGCCAGACAAGGCGACCCTCGATTACGTCTGATGCTGAGGCTGGATTCTCTGGGCCGAAGAGCGCCTTCATCCACTCGTCTTTGGTCAGCCGAAGGGCGTTGTGCTCCGCTTCGATGAGGCGCGCGGCAGTGGTCTTGCCGGTGCCGGGCAACCCAACGGTCAGAAATAGGGTCGGTCGCTGCATTTGTCCTTGCCTCGCCTCAAAGCTTGATCAACTCGAAGGCGAATTCGACCCGCCCGACTCTATATCCACACGCGCAACCGTAGCGCCGGTGCGGCGAACGGTCACGCCGCCTGGCGTGAATCCCTGGACGGTGCGGGGTCGCCACGGCTCGTGCTCGTGCGCGAGCCAGACCAGCTCGGGGTCGAGCGCGCGTACCCGCAGCTGGCCTTCGGTGTGCGGCTCGTCGAGCTCGCCGAACCAAACCGCCACGTCGCCGCCGACGACGACCGGACGCCCGCCAGTCTCGACGACGACCACCTGCATGCCGCGTGTGTGGCCCGGCGCCGGAATGAGCCGGAGCCCGGGTAGCAGCTCGAGTTCGCCGTCGACCGGCACGTACCGTACGCCGGGCGCCTCGACCCACTCGCGAATGGTGTAGTCATCCTCGCTGCGCGCGTCGTCGAGCTCCCGACGCTGGACGTAGATCGGCCTGCCGGAGAAGAGGTGGTTGCCGCCGCAGTGGTCGAAGTGCAGGTGTGTGTTGACCACGATGTCTATGCCGGCGAGGTCGAAGTCCTGCTTGCCCAAGGGACGGAGGCGGGGATCGAGGTCGGCCACCGCCGGGTGCAGCTCCGTCAGGCCGGTGTCGACGAGCACGCGCGCATCGGGATGGTCGATGACGTGCACGTAGACCGGCATCCGCTCGCCCTCGGCGAGCAGGTCGGCAACGCGGACTGGTGTGATGCTGATTGAGGCGGGGGCGTTCATTAAGTACCGACCGCCGCGGTGGTGGCTGATATGTGAGTCAATTTAGCGAATCGCGGCGTGCGCGATTCTCGCTACCGCGAAGGCGGGCTGGCTCCGTGGGTTTTCGTGGCAGCGCGAGTCACCTACATCGACCTGTAGAGCCTGAAGAGCTGAGGGACGTCGCCAGTCATTTTCGCTCGCAGCTTCGGGCTCAACTCGCCCAGCAGCTCCCCCGAGACCGAAGCCGTCGCGATGATCGGCTCCATGAGCGCCGCGACGTGCTCCCCGTGCTCGATCAACGCCTGCGAGTCCCGGAACCGCTCGATGACGACGGCTTCCGACTCGTCATCGTTGAAGTAGGTGTCGTACTGGAGCGTGCCGGTGTCCTGCGCGCGCACGATCTCCATCGCCCGAGCCGAGAGCCGCTTGAACTCCTCGACCTTGCCCTCGTGAAACTTGAACCGCACAATCCCGAGAAGCTCACTCATGAGTGGCACGCCGCCCACGCCGATGCCTGCGCCTGCCGTCCCATAGCCCTCCTAGCGATCGCTTTAGGTTGCGACCTGCCCCGCCGCGCTGATCCAAGACTATTGACCGCTGCGCCTCCGTGTCAGCTCGCCAACCGGAGCCAACCGCGCTCGTTCCTGACCAGCCGGGTTGTTTCAACATTGGGAAGGTAGAGTCCCGTCTTCCGCTCCGCTGGCACCGCTGACACTCCTTCGGCGGGGCGCGACCACATCACGACAGCGTCTGTGCTCAGCCGCCCTTTGGATTCAGCGCGCCTGCCGGCGCCATCCGCGCTCGCCCGTGACTCAGGGGCGCAATAGCGTCTTGATTGCGCGGCGTTCGTCCATGGCGCGATACGCTTCCGCCACTTGATCCAGAGGCAGGGTCAAGTCGAAAACCATACCGGGATGGGCGCCTATTGCCTCATTCACAGCGATGAGTCTCGAACTCCTGAACTCTATCGACGACGATTGGCGAGCCAAACATTGCTCCTGCCTGAACCGAGGTCCGGCGGGCGATCCTCGGTCCTTTACTAACCTGCGAGTCGGAGCCACCCGCGCTCGTCCTGAACGAGCCGGGCTGTTATCACTTCCGCGCGTTTGACCCCCGTGTTTCCGCGATCCGCTCCGCGACCATAGCCGCGGTAACAATCGGCCACTGTTCCGACATTTGAGCATGGCTGCCCGGTAGAGGCGTCCGAGCTGCGCTTCCTGCGCGGCCAGCACCTGCGAGAGCTGCATCGCGCGAGGAACGCGCGCGGGTCAGGCCTCGCGTATGGCGTCAGTCGACGAGCCCCTTCGCCGCGACCTCAGCCCAGAGGTTACCTCGCGGCCGGCACCTTCTCGAGCAGCTTGAGGCCCTCGCGGATGAAGGCGGGAAGGTCTCCCGGCTGGCGCGACGTCACAAGATTGCGATCGACGACGACGTCCTGATCGACGACGTCCGCACCGAGCAGCTTGAGATCGCCCTGGATCGTCTTCCACGCCGTCAAGCGATGGCCCTTGTACGTGCCCGCCGTGATGAAGAGCTGAGGACCATGGCAGATCGCCATGACGGGCTTCTGCTTCTCGAAGAACGCCTTGACGAAGGCGACCGGCGCCTGCTGCGAGCGGAGCCGATCCGGCGAGAACCCACCTGGGATGAACAATGCGTCGAACTGATCCGGGCTCACCTCGGCGAATGCTTTGTCGACGACCGCGGTCTCTCTCCCCTTGTCTCCATTCAGCCGCTGACCGGCCTCCATGCCGACGATCGTGATCTCGTGGCCGGCCTGCTTCAGCGCGTCGTACGGCTGCTTGAACTCGGAGTCTTCGAATCCGTTGGCGAGCGCGCACGCGATTCTCATGGCTGCGTCCTCCAAGCGATATGCCCTAAGCGTATGCGGGTCCCAGCCCTTGCTTCTTTCTAGTACGCCAGCCGGAGCCACCCGCGCTCGTCCCTGAACCAGCCGAGTTGTTTCAACATCACAGTTCTTGAGTCCCGTCTTCCGCTCCGGGCGTCGACGCATCCGCGGCGAGCGAGCTAGCGGACGCAGTCTCGCCTGTTGGCTCGCGCTCTACCCTTGCGCGGTCCACTAAGCCGCCGGGGTGCTTGCATGCGCAGATCATCCCGCCCTCAAGGGCGCGACGTGTGTCGTGGCCCCCCTCCAGGAGAAGTCTCCGCGTACCCAATCGCGGCTGCACCACGATTCCTGGGGGAGAGAAAGATATGACGCACTCGATCCCACGACTTGCGCTCATCGCGTCACTTACCTTCGTGCTCAGCTTTCCGCCCTTGCGCGTCGTCGCGCGACAGACGGAGCCGGCGACGGCCGGAGCGGCTCCCGCGGTCGTCATCCCGCCGGGGCCAACGAGGACGAACAACAACTGCCCGACGGAAGTCGTGTTCTACGATCCCGGCCGCGGCGAGGATATCGTCGTGCCGAACGGCTATAAGGTCGAGGTCTTCGCAAAAGACCTCAACTTTCCAACCTCGATCGCGTTCCTCGGAAACAAGGAGAGTTTCCAGGTCTTCGTGATCGAGTCGGGACTCGGACTCCCGAGCAGGTGCAACGACCACACCGCCTACGGAGGCGCGCACAACCGCAACGACCCGTTCACCCCGGAAGTGAAGATCTTCGACCGCAATGGCACGCTCGTCCGCGGTCGGATCGGCAAGGACACGGGCGGCTTCCAGACGGAGGGCCCGGCCATCGGACTCGCCTTCGAGAAGGACTTCCACGGCGGAACGCTCTTCGCCTCCGACTCGAACCAGGGTCTGCGCCGTCCCGGCGGCGGCAACAATTCCTCCCGCATCGTCGTCGTCGATCCCGAGCGGAACACCGTGATCCCGCTCATCAACGGCCTGCCGACGGGTGATCATCCCGCCGAGCAGATCACCGTGCAGGACGGCTGGATCTACTGGTCGCAGGGCTCCGCGACGAACTCCGGCGTCGTCGGTCACGACAACGGCGGCGGCACCAACCAGCACGAGGTCCCCTGCCAGGACATCGTGCTCAGCCAGAACGTCTTCGACTCTGGCGACGGGCACATGAGCAGCGGCTACTCCGACCACGGCGTTGCCCGTCCGGGCACGACGGTGCGCGCCTTCGAGGGCGCGACGCACTCCGGCATGTGCACCGGCGCGATCCTTCGCGCCAACCTCCATGCGAAGAACGTCATGGACACGATCGAGCCCTTCTCGTGGGGCTACCGCAACCCCTTCGGCATCCGCTTCGCGCCCAACGAACACCCACTCCACGGCAACCTCCTCGTCACCGAGAACGGCGAGGACGAGCGCGGCGCGCGGCCGACGAACAATGCACCGGACCGGCTCCAGGCCGCGCGGCAGAACGCGGACGGCACTCCGGACTACCACGGCTGGCCGGACCGCTTCGGCTTCCTCGACTCGACCCAGGCTGTGTTCAACCCGCAGGGCGGGCCTGGGGATGATCTCTGCAACCCGACCCCCGGCTCTCCCGGCAACGCCACGACATTCCCGGCGTGCAAGCCGGTGGTCCAAGCGAAGGACTCTCCTGTGCGGCACGTGCTCGCGTTCCCGCCGCAGGCCATTACCGCGCCCATCGCCATCGAGCCGGCGGACGTCGCCGCAGTCGGGCTCGACTTCGCGGCCGATCGCTTCGCGACTGGCGTGGTGCGGCGTGGCGCCGCATTCATCTCCCGCGAGGGCGACTTCGGCTTCTCCGGCGCGAATGGCGAGCCCGAGGCGGGCCACGACATCGAGCTTGCGAACTTCATCGCCGCGGGAAGGCACGACGAGGCGGCGGGCAAGAACGAGTCCGTCGTGCTCGAGCTCATGCGTTTCGCCTTCAACTGCAGGCACGCGGAGCAGACGCACGATCAGGCGGGTCGTCCCGTCTGCAACGGCCAGAGCGAGCAGGCCTTCGTGCTTGGCCTGCACGGCATCAATCGCCCGGTCGACGTGAAGTTCGGACCTGACGGCGCGCTCTATCTCGTCGACTACGGCGCGGTGCGCGACTTCGGGCAGAGCGATCCCGACTCGAAGTTCATCACGCCCGGCGACGGACCACTCGTGCAGATCCCCGGAACGGGGGTCATCTGGAGGATCACGAGAGTAGGCGACTGACGTGAAGCGATCGGGGGCGGCGCTCCGCCCCCGATCGCCTCGCTGGCGAACGACGGCTCGCCCGAGAAATCGAGGCAAAGTTCTGGGCCGCGCACTGAAGCGCTTCCTTTCAAGGAAGAGCCCCGCAGTTCGATGACGTGCACTTAGAGCGCTCGCGACCTGCGCGACTGTTTCAACATCACGGACCTTGAGTCCTGTCTTCCGCTCTCGGAATGCGCATCGCCGTGCGGAGGCTCTGACCAAGGCCAGAGCCGGCGACGCGGACCCGGCAAGTGAGGAAGACGGGTCGCGTCACCGCCTCAAGATCTAGGCGACTCGCACCCTGGCTTCGTAGCTCGAGAGCTGCTCGCTCATGGGCCCAGGCGGCGGGCTATTCAGATCGGCGCCGGTCAACTCCGCAAGACGCCGCTTGAACCAGACGTCGAACTCGTCCTACGACCGCGCGAAGAGATCCAACGCACGGGCGAAGTCAGGGCTCTCCATGTAGCCAATCAGCAGATCGGCCGTCGGTGTCTGCTGCAAATACCAGGATTCTTTCGGAATGCCGATCCGCTCTTCGGACCTGGCGAATTCAGCCTTGCGAGAGCCTTCTAGCTCTTTGAAGAATGCGCGGGCGTCTTCAGTCTTGCCGGAGATCACAGGCAACGCGAAACAGACTTGATCCATGGTCGCTCCCCCCTCGCTTCTCTCTGGCCCAGCGGCGAGCCCTCACTCGCAGCCCTATTCTCCGCCCGCGCCGCAACACGCCTCGCGAACGCCATCCTGGTCGTGCTCGCCATCGGCTCTGACCCACTGTGTCTTGCCTCACGGCGCCAGACGCAACCACCCGTCCTCGTCTCGATGATCAGCCCGGTTGTTTCAACATCAGGGAGGTAGAGTCCCCTCCCGCTCCGACGTGCCGGCTGGCGATGGGCTGCTCTTGTCACTGTCGCGCCGCAGCGCACTGCCCTTCGCCCATCACTTAACCGCTCCGGACCGGCGTTCGGTAGGATGGGCCGCTCGCTGGCCGGCGAGGCGCCGCCGGAGGCGCTCGTCGTGAATGCGCCCAAGCTTCAGGGGGAGGTCCGAAATGTTCAGTCGCTCGCATGGTCCATCCCGCCTTGTGTTTCCTGCGCTGCTCGGGCTGCTGATCGCCGTGTGCGGCGGCACGACCGGGACAGGAACTGACGGCAAGTTCAACGGCACGATCAACATCGCATCCTCGACCTGGACCGGCTACGCGATCATCTACATCGCGAATGCGAAGGAAACGTGGAAGAGCCATGGCCTCGACGTCAAGTTTTCTGATGTCGAGGACCCCAACGATCGCTTGATCGCGCTGACGGCCGGAAGGCTCGAAGGAATGGCATCCACCGTGGATGCTTTTGCTCGGGCTCAGTCCAACGGAGTGCCCGCGGTGGAAGTCTTTCCCATCGACGCCTCGGTCGGTGGTGACGGCATCCTGGCCAAGAACACCATCAAGTCGGTCCAGGACCTCAAGGGGCAGAAGGTCGCGGTCAACCAGGGCTCGGTGTCCGAATGGTTCCTGGCCCAGGTCCTCCAGAAGAACGGCTTGTCCCTCTCAGACGTGAAGGAGCAGAACATGAAGTCCGGGGAAGCCGGCGCCGCCTTCGTGGCCGGACAGGTCGATGTCGCGGTCACGTGGGAGCCGTGGCTGAGCAAGGCCAAGGCGCGCACCGATGGATTTGTTCTGGTCTCGTCCAAGCAATATCCGGATCTGATCATGGACAGCTTTGCGTTCCGGAAGGACTTCGTCGACAAGTACCCGGCCACAGTCAAGGAGTTCATGAAGGCCTACTACGACGCCTTCGACTGGTTCCAAAAGAACACATCGGAGGCCCTGGGCATCGTGGCCAAAGCCACTGCCGAGAGCGCGGACGATGTGAAGGCAGACCTGGAAACGCTCACGCTGTTCGACCTGAAGAAGGGCAAGGAGATCATGGGCACCAAGAGCGCCCCGGGCAAGATCAATGACAACGTCAAGGCCGCAGGTGATTTCTGGAAGGCTCAAGGAAAGATCGACAGCCCGGTGAAGCCAGCGGATGCGGTGAACGCCGACTTCATCAACTCGTTGTAGAGGAGACCAATTGAGCCGCGTCCCTGCGGCCCGAGTAGCACCGGCGCCGTCTGCGGCTAGTCCGCGGCGGCGCCGCGGCTTTATCCGCATGTATCTCACCCCGAAGCAAGCCATCCCCGGGCCGGCCCGGCTGACCCTGGCGGTCAGCAGCTTCGTTTTTGTCGTCGGAGTCTGGTGGCTGCTCGCCGTCCTGGTACAGAATGCGTCGCCTGACCTAGGCCCCCTGTTCGTGCCCAGCCCTTATCAGGTGGTGCTCACGTGGTGGGACATGATGGTGAATCTCGCCTTCTACAACGACGTG
>VBDX01000097.1 GCA_005881885.1 Chloroflexota bacterium | reverse complement strand
TGCCAAGACGCTTCGCCTCCGCGCGGCCCCGGGCCAGCGCGGACCGGTCGGGATCGATCGCGAGGACGCTGTCCGCCAGACGGGCGGCGCCGAGAGCGAGACGGCCTTCGCCCGCGCCGATGTCCGCGACACGCAGGCCACGCAGGTCGACGCCGTACGCGGCGAGCTCGATCTCGGCCGGCGGCCGGAGGTACCCGAGCCCGCCAGGCACTAGCTGACCGACGCTAGCCGTAGCGCTCACCTGCACCAGGAAGCATCGCACCGATGCGCTGCGCGGTGGCGGCGATGCGCCGCTCGTCCATGAGCGGCGAGCGGATCTCGTCGGGCGGCTCGGCCCCCGCGAACCACCAGACCACCTCGAGGTTCGCGCGGAAGAGCTCGTCGAACACCGCGTCCTCCGGCGAGGAATTTCGGCTCGAATACCACCAGAACCAATCGCTCCCTTCGGCGACCATCAGCGGCTGGCGCACGCTTTTGGGCATGACGCGGAGCGAGCCCCATTGCTCCTGCGCGAACCGCCGCGTGCGCTCGAGCACGCCCCAGGCACGCTGGTGCGCCGGCTCGCCGATCCAGACCCTCAAGTTCGCTTCGATCCAGGAGCCGGTGTGCAGGTTGGGCAGCTCGACCGTAGCCGGACTCTTCTCGAGGAACTCCGATATGCGTACGGTCTCGAAGCGCTCGTCCGCCTGAAGCTTCCCGTAGAGCGTGCGGAGGAAGTCGTTCCCGTTGTTCGGATACTGCTCCCAGGCGTTCTCGCCATCGAGGATGATCGCCGCGAGATACGGCCCGCCCTCGTCTGGCAGACGGTCACGAGCGCGCTCGAGCTTCGCGATCATGTCGCCGACCGCGTCTTCCGGCTTCATGTCGCCATACACGAAGCCAATCCGATCGCTGAGCTCGCGATCGCGGAAGATCGCCGAGACTCCGTTCCGCAGGCGGTATGGCCGGTAGAGGAGCCCGGGCTCGAGGAGCGCGCCTACCTCGTCGCGTTTGAGCTCGACGTTCACCGATCGCGCGAGGACGCCCTCGTCCGACGCGAACCAGGCGAAGCCGGCCTTCTGGATTATGTCCGCCGCCTCCGGCGAGATCGCCCCCTCAGACGGCCAGACCCCGCGCGGCTTCGCTCCGAAGGCCCGCTCGTGCGACGCGATCGCCTCTTCGAGCTGGAACGCGGCGTCGTCGGGGTACGCGAACGGCGGATCGGGCAGCTGAGCCGCCGGATCGGCGCGCAGCGCGGCCCTGGAGTCGATGAGGAGCGGAAGGATCGGGTGGTAGTAGGGCGTGGTCAGGATCTCGACCTGGCCGTCGCGCTCCAGGCGGTGATAGAGGTGCGGGACACCCGATGCCATGAACCGCTGCCGCCCGATGACGTAGCGCACGTCCTCGCGGGTGTAGCGCGCGCCCTTCTCGGCAAGCTCGATCAGGCGCTGATCGGAGCGAATGTCGTCGGGGTCGATCCAGGCGAGGTTGAACCACAGCGCGAGGTCGACGAAGTAGTCGTCGGAGAGGAGCTCGCGTCGGTCGCCGGTCGCCATCGCGAGCTGCAGCAGGCGGCGGTACTCCTGATATCGATGGATGACGTTGCCGTGATGGATCGAGAAGAAACGGTGGAGCATGTGCTCCTTCTCCTCGTCCGTGAGGACGCCGTCGACGGTGCGCATGGTGAGGCGCGTGTCCTCGTCATCAGCGCCGCGCGCGTAATCCTCGAGCTGGTCGCGCAGGCTCGGCACCATCGTGAAGTTCACCTTTACCCCGGGGAATTCCTGCGCGAGCCGCGCCATGTGCAGGTAGTCCTTCGACGCGTGAAGGCGCACCCAGGGCAGCACGAACTCGCTCGTCTGCGGATGCTTGTAGTAGGGCTGGTGCATGTGCCAGAGGATCGCGATTGGAAGCTTCCCGTTCATGCGCCGCGCCCCATCTCGTCGAGCCGTCGCCGGACGAAATCTAGGTCGAGGGACGTCAACAGCCACCCGGCCTTGGGGCCGTTCGGCTTTCCGATGAAAGCGAGGTAGATCGCGGCGAACGCCTCGCGCGCAGGCTTGCCCTCGGCGTTCACGAGTCCGACCTTCTTCGCAACCTCGTAGAGCTGGTTCTGCATCTCCTCGGGATCGTGCACCGATCCGATGAGATCCTTGATCGCGACAAGGTATCGACGCTGAGGATCGCTGAGCTGGACGGCGGGCTTGTGGTGCAGGACGGTGAACTTGGCTTCCTCCGGAGCCCACCGGTCCAGCCAGACTCGCGCAAGCTCGAGGCGGCGGTGTAGATCCCGTAGCTCCGAAGCACCCAGGCGCCCACCCTTGCGCTTCTCGGCCTCGACGTCCGGCTTGACGCTCGGTATTTGCAGCCAGTCCGCCAGGACCTGAAAGCGCACGCGGAATCCGGGTGGCTCGGGGTCAGGTGAGATCTGCGAGAGGCGCCAGGTCTTTCCCATGTCGCTCTCCGGCCCCTGGATGAATGCATCCGCGAAACGGTCGTAGTCGTCGACGAGCCGCGGCAAAGTCATCCCGGCCGGATCGAACTCGAGATGACGCTTGGGATGGGTGCGAAGCATGAGAAAGCGAACGAGCTCCGGCGGATACACCTCGACGATCTCGAGCGCCTGCGCGCCGATGCCCTTCGAGCTCGCCATCTTCTTTCCGCCCAGCGTGAAGAACTCGTGCTGCAGACCGACGGGCGGCTCCTTCTTGAAGACCTCCCGGTAGATCGCGTTCGAGCGTTCGCGCGAGCCCCCGGCGGTCAGCAGATCCTTGCCGCCTTCCTCATACGTGACACCGAAGTGGTCCCACTGCGCGCACCACTGCTCGTTCCAGAGAAGCTTCGAATTCCCTTTGAACGGCGAGATGCGCCCGACATGGCCGCAGCCCTCGGCCCAGTCCACGTAGTCGGCCTTGCACTCGTAGGCGACGGTCTTGCCGTCGTAGCCGGTGGCGAGCGTCGTCCCGATCCGGCCGCAGTTCTCGCAGACCACCGAGATCGGAAGCCAGCCAGCGGGATGGTCGACATTCGCGACCTTCTTGTGGATCGCGCGGATCGTTTCCGCGTTGCGCAGTACGAGGTCGATCTGCCGGTCGAGCATGCCCGAGCGGTAGAGATCGCGCATCCGATGGAACTCGGGGGTGATCCCAAGGCCCGCGAAGAGCGCGATGAAGCGACTCGCGTGGTAGTCGGCGAAGTCACTCGCGACGGCCGGATCCGGCGACGGGATAGCGCAGAGCGGCTCACCCATGTGCTCGGCCATTCCCGCTTGTTCCTTCATCGACTGCGAGTCCATGGGGTCGTAGTCGTCGATCGTGTAGACGAAGCGGACGTCGAGTCCGTGGCGTTTGAAGGTCCGGTACAGCGCGTCGCTGATGATCGGACCGCGCAGACCGGAGATGGGGACCGGTCCCGAGGGCGTTTTGGAATCACGCACCACGTGCGGCCGCCCGGGCTCGAGAAGCGTGACCTCCTCGTCGGCCCAAAAGGCCGCCTCGTGACCGGAGCTCAACTTACGGCGAGGATCTTCATCTCCACCGCGCCGGCCGGAACGACCAGCCGGACCGTCTCCCCTGCGCGGTGACCCATGAGCGCTTTGCCGACCGGAGATTCATTCGAGATCCGCCCCTCCGCAGGAGCAGCCTCCGCCGATCCGACGATGACGTATTGCTCCTTCGAGCCTTCGGCCTCGACCATCACGTGACTCCCGATCTCGACCATCTCGTGGTGGCTCTTCTCGTCGATGATCTGCGCGTTCTTGACCATCTGCTCGAGCGTGAGGATGCGGCCCTCTAGGAAGGCCTGATCGTTCTTCGCCTGCTCGAGCTCGGAGTTCTCCGTGAAATCCCCGAACTCCATCGCCGCGTGGATGCGCTCGGCCACCTTCTGGCGGCCGCTCGCCTTGAGCTCCTCGAGCTCGGCCTGGATCTTCTTGAGACCCTCCGCGGAGACGTAGACAGGCTTCTCGAGATTGTTCATCGGAGCCTCCGCTCTCGGCACGGACTTTGGCCGTGCGTGTCCGCGAATGAAAAGCGCTGAAGGCCGAAGGCCCTCAGCACTCAACCGGGCGTACTGTTCTGTGCGCCGAATTGTACCAACAAACTCAGGGGGCTTTGCCTCCCGACCCCCGGGCTGGCCGGTCCCCACGCCCCCCATCCCCCGCGCTGTTCCGCTCCCGGGTCCTCGGCTGGTACCGGCGCTCCGGTCGCGATCTTCCCTGGCGGCGAACACGGAATGCCTATCGCGTCCTGGTCAGCGAAGTGATGCTCCAGCAGACGCAGGTCGCCCGGGTCGTACCGGCGTATGCGCGATTCCTAAAGCGCTTCCCAACGCTCGGTGCGCTGGCGCGGGCGTCCCTCGGCGACGTGCTGAGAGAGTGGTCGGGCCTCGGGTACAACCGCCGCGCCCGCGATCTGCAGCGCATCGCACGGCTCAGCTCTAAAGGCCTGCCGCGCGACGTGGCTGGGCTCGACGCCCTACCGGGTGTCGGCCGGTACACCGCGTCGGCGGTCGCGTGCTTCGCGCACGGCGACGCGACTCCATTCGCCGACATCAACATCCGACGCGTTCTGGGTCGTGCTGTCCTGGGACGCAGCGCGACCGAGCGCGAGGCGGTGGAGCTCGACCGGCATATGGGGTCGCTCCGCGAACCGGTGCGCTGGCATCACGCGCTCATGGACATCGGCGCGACCATCTGTGTCGCCAGGCGGCCGCGCTGCGAGGGATGTCCGCTCAGTTCAGTCTGCGCATACACCGGCGCCGATGATGTCGTACGGCGCCGGCAGCTGCGCTTTGCGACGAGCGACCGGCGCGTGCGCGGCGCCATCGTGCGCGCGCTCGGCGAGAGCCGCCATGGTGTGACGCTGCGAGCGCTTCGCCGCGCCGTGATCGATACGCGCGTGCCACGACTTGTCCGAGCTCTCGCTGCGGAGGGTCTCGTCGAGGTCTCAGAGCGAGGTGTGCGGCTTCCGACGCGATAA
>VBDX01000053.1 GCA_005881885.1 Chloroflexota bacterium | reverse complement strand
ACGATCGTGTCGATGAACGCGGCGCCCTTGTGGAGGAAGTCCGGCGGCCACGCGTAATCGGCGTTGCGCGCGAGCACGATCCGGTCACCGCTGCGCCACTCCGCGACCTTCCACGGCCCGGTCGAGATCGGCTTCCGCCCGAAGTCGGCATCGTTCATCGCCTTCGGGCTCAGGGGAAGCATGCGTCCGGCGTCGCTTAGGTTGTCGAGCAGCGGCGAAAACGGCTGGTTCAGCGTGAGCACCAGCGTCGAGTTGTCCTTTGTGGCCACCGACTTCACCGGTCCGAGGAGACCGCCGGCGATCGGGGACTTGGTCGCGGGATCGAGCGCCCGGTCGAAGGTCGCTTTCATGGCGGCCGCGTCGAAGGGCGTTCCGTCGTGGAATTTCACGTCCTCGCGGAGCTGGAACGTCCACGTGAGGCCGTCGGGCGAGATGGTCCAGCTCTTGGCCAGGCCGGGAACGTACTTGCCTGATTGATCCTTGGCGATCAGCGGGTCGCCGACGTAGCGCAGGATCGTGTCGGAGAGCGCGGTCGTGGATTTGTGCGGGTCGAGCGTGTCCGGTTCCTCGGTCACCGAAACGACCCACTGGCCGCCGACCTTCGAGGCGGAGGCCTGCGGGGCCGGTGCCTGGCACGCGGCCAGAACGACCAGCAACACGATGGCGAGTGTGGATAGCGAGCGTTTCACAGTCCCCCTCCCGCGCGATGAAGCGCGACCCGGGGATTATCCCGCTGCGAGGACAAACCCCGCGCCCGACCGCCTCCTCAGTCAAGCCAGCCAGATGAGCTGATCGCGAAGGGCATCTTCCGACGGATGCGTGCGAAGAAGGGTGCGCAGACCAGCCAGGAATAGCCTGCGCCCCGCCTTCCTAAGGGTGAAGCGTCTCGAAGCCGTGAGCACGATGCCGTAGTGCGTCCGACCCTCGTCGATGAACCGGCGGTGCAGCAAGGCAAAGTCGCGCGCATTCTCGCTCACGATCGCCCGACGCTCGGCCGCGCAGGCCTCGAGTACATCGCGGTCCGGCCTTCTGCGAAGTCCAGCCACGTCGGTGACGGCCACCGCGTCGTGGCCCTCGCGGCGCAGGACTTCGGCGATGTGGCGATCATGCTGCTCATCGAGCAGCAGCCTCAACGGCGCGCGGCCTTCCCCTGACGTTTCGTGGCGGCCACGATCCGATCAAACTCCTCGTCGTTTGCGCGGAGCCAGTCATCGATCTCCGACTTGTTGTCCGCGTAATAGCCGAGAGCGATACGGACTTCGGACTCTGGCAGGTTCAACACCTCGGCTGTGTCGCCAACATCGCCGTCGTTCGCATGGAGCGCGTTGATCACTTCCCAGATATCAGGGCCGCGGCGGAGCGCCGGACGGCGCCCCGCCGGCCCCTCGACGAAGACGATGCCCGCATGCTCATCCATGCGCAGCCCCTCCTCGACATATCTCTCCACGAGATTCGACCGCGGCGGCGCGGATCGCAGCCGATGCCCACAACGTGTTGCGCTGTGTTACAGCAGGCATCCCTGGGTGAAACTCTCGGCCGGGGACTCAGATCCGGCGCACACGGGAGGAGCGCATACGCGAGAGATCGCCCTCCCAGCGCGTGCCCTCTCGGTCGAGCACGTCTCGACGCCGCCGACCGCCAAGCAGCCCGAGGAGCCCGAGGCTGATGGCAGCGCGCTTCGATCGGAGCCGGGAGGCGACGATGACACGGCGTATGAGGTTCATCCGATAGACCCTATCGCAGACCGGTTTGCTCGTCATGGGTGGCAGGGATCGCGACGAACGCGATGACCGCGGCTACCACGTTGAGCGCGAGCGCGATCACAAAGGTCGCCTCGAGCGAGAGCGGCGCGAGCGCACCGCCGAGCGCGGAGCCGACCGGAAAGCCGACGAAGTTCAGCGACATCGAGACCGCGAACGCGCGACCGAGCCACGCCGGATCGGTGCGGCGCTGACGCAGGGTGAAGAGGACGACATCGAACGGCCCGGTCGCGACGCCGATGAGCACCATGACGAGCGCGACCGCGAGCAGGCTTGGGGAGACGATCAACGCGGTGTAGCCGACGCCCACGATGAGCATCGCGCCACCTAGGAGCTGACGCTCGCGACCTTCCGTCCCGATCCGGCCAATAAACAGCACCGAGACCGCGGCCGTGACTCCCGAAAGCGCGAAGAGTTGGCCGACCTCCGCGGGGCCGCCGCCGAGACGCGACAGCACCAGAACGGGCAGGCCAATGTAGAAAAGACCGCCGGCGATGTTGCTCGTCGAGATCGAGAGCGCGAGCCCGCGGAGCGTCGCATTGCGCGCGACGTACACAAGGCCGGCCCACGCATCCGCAAGCAGGCGCCCGTGCGGCACCACACCGAGCGGATCGCGCACGCCGAGCGTCACCGCCGCGGCGACGAGATACAGCGCCGAGGTCAGCCCGAGCGTAAAGAGGCTCCCGACCGTCGCGACCAGCGCGCCGGCCACAGCGGGCCCGAAGATGCTCGACACGACGTAGCCGTTCGAATCGATGGCGTTCGCGCGCTCCCAGAGCGGGCGCGGCACGAGGAGCGGGAAGAGCGTGCGGGCGCCCGTGGTCGAGAGCGGGAACGTCAGCGACTGGACCGTGACGATGATCAGCAGCAGCGGCTCGGTCAGTCCGTTGGTCGCGCCGAGTACGACGATGAGCGCGAGCGTCGTGGCGGCGACGAGATAGTCGAGCACCATGAGCCGCGTGCGGCCGTGACGATCGAGGAGCGCGCCGGCGATCGGCGAGACGAGCAGACCAGGAA
Source organism: Chloroflexota bacterium (assembly GCA_005881885.1). Classification (GTDB taxonomy): domain Bacteria; phylum Chloroflexota; class Limnocylindria; order P2-11E; family P2-11E; genus 3-1-20CM-2-70-9. The sequence continues at coordinate 6,661 of VBDX01000053.1, read as the reverse complement.
AGATCGAGAGGAACGTGACGAGCCCCGCAAGGGCAGGCGACTGATAGCGCTCGAGCGCGAACAGCACCAGGGCGAGCGAGACCATCGCGTTCGCGGTGCGCGCGAGCAGCATGCTGCCGACAAGCCGCGGCAGGCCGTCGACCTCGAGGAGCGCGCGGTAGCTCGGCCGAATTTCGGTGCTGATCGACACGGGGAATATCGAGGCTAGCGGTTTTGCTGCGCCTTCTCCCAGTCTGCGCGCATGACCTCGCCCATCCAGATGTCGTGCCAGGTGCCGTCCTTGTACATCTCCTCGCGCTGGACCCCGCTCTGCCGGTAGCCGGCCTTCTGCAGCGCGCGCTTCGATGCCTCGTTCTCCATGAACGCGCGCGTGCGGATCTTGTGTAGGTTGAGCTCGCGAAAGCAGAAGGCCGTGCGTAGCGCCATCGCCTCGGAGGCGATGCCCTTCCGCCACATCGACTTGTCGCCGATGGTGATCCCGGTCTCGCCATTGCCATGGCGCCAGTCGATGCCATGGATCCCGGTCGTCCCAACGACCTTGCCGTCGACTTCGATCGCCCAGGCCACCCCGTTCGGGTCCTCACCCACGCGCTTGAACCACTCCTCTTCCTGGGAGTCCGAGAACGGGCCGATCCCCGGCAGGAACTGGAGGACCTCAGGATCTTCGAACCACCTCTGATAGGTGGAGAGCTCTTCCTTGCGCGGCGGACGCAGGACGCATTTCTTTCCGCGGATCACGGGACCAAACACACAAGCGACTGTAGCCACAACTGGAGTAATCTTCCGCGCGCTCGGTGGGCAGGGCGGGGCTAAAGGGGGAGAAAGCCTTGGCCCATCCAGGCGCACCCGACGGTCTCACGCGTCGCGATCTTCTTCGCAAGAGCGTCGCCGCCGCAGCGGCCGCACCGGCCATGACCGCGCTCGTCGCGAACGCCCGTGCCGCTCCCGCGACCGCGGCGCCCGCGCCGGAGCTCGAAGAGGTCACCGTCGCGCAGCTGCAAACGCAGATGGCGAGCGGGGGTCTCACCGCGCAGGCGCTCGTCCAGAAATACCAGGCGCGCATCACCGTCATCGATCCCGGCCTCAACTCGATCATCGAACTCAATCCCGACGCGGAGGCCCTCGCCAAGGCGCTCGACGAGGAGCGCAGGGCCGGTCACGTGCGCGGCCCGCTCCACGGCATCCCGGTGCTCCTCAAAGACAACGTCGACACGCACGACAAGATGCAGACGGCGGCAGGGTCGATCGCGCTCGTCGGCACCGCGCCGTCGCAGGACTCGACCGTCGCGGCGAAGCTTCGCGCCGCGGGCGCGGTCATCCTCGGGAAGACGAACCTGAGCGAATGGGCGAATTTCCGCTCGCTCCACTCATCGAGCGGCTGGTGCGGCCGCGGTGGTCAGTGCAACAACCCGTACGCGCTCGATCGCAACCCTTGTGGTTCGAGCTCGGGGTCGGGCGCGGCGCCGTCCGCGAACCTCACGGCAGTGTCCATCGGCACGGAGACCGACGGCTCCATCGTGTGCCCCGCGAACGCCAACGGCGTCGTGGGCATCAAGCCGACGGTCGGCCTGGTCTCGCGCGCGGGCGTCATCCCGATCTCGCATTCGCAGGACACGGTCGGCCCGCACACACGCACCGTCGCCGACGCTGCCGCGGTGCTCGGCGCGATCGCGAGCAAGACCACCGATCCGCGCGACGCCGCGACGACCGGCAACCGCAACAAGGTCTTCACCGACTACGCGCAGTTCCTCAACACGGACGGTCTGCGCGGCGCGCGCATCGGCGTGGCACGCGCGGGTGTCTCAGGCTACAGCGAGAAGCTCGACGCCGCGTTCGAGGAGGCCCTCGACGCCATGCGCGGTGCGGGCGCGATCCTCGTCGATCCGGCGGACATCCCCACGATCGACGAGATCAACGGCGGCTTCGACGAGTTCGTCGTGCTCATCTGGGAATTCAAGGACGATCTGAACGCCTACCTCGCGACGCGCAGCAACATCGCACTAGACCGCGAGGGGTACCCGCGGACCCTCGCCGGGCTCATCGCGTTCAACAGCGCGCACGCGTCGGTGGAGCTCGAGTTCTTCCAGCAAGAAATCTTCGACCTCGCCGAGGCGCGGAGCCTCTTCGGCCTGCAGATCACTCCCGAGCTGTATGCCTCGTCGCTTGCACACGAGCGGCAGCTCGGCGGGGCCCAGGGCATCGACGCCGTCCTGCAGAAGTTCAACCTCGACGCGCTCGTCGCCGAGACCGGCGCCCCACCCTGGACGACCGACCTCATCGACGGCGACCACTTCCTTGGCGCGAGCTCGTCGCCCGCGGCGATCGCCGGCTACCCGATCATCAACGTGCCGATGGGCACGACGTTCGGACTGCCCGTCGGCATCAGCTTCATGGGCACCGCGTACAGCGAGCCGACCCTGATCAAGCTCGCGTCCGGCTTCGAGGCCGCCACCAAGGCGCGGACCGTCCCGCAACTCTTCGACACGCTTCCGCTAGGCGCAGGCGCGCCAACGAAGCGGAGGGGCAAGAGCAAGATGCGCCGCGAAGACCGACCCGCACGGATACACAACCTCTAGATCACACGAGGGCGCCGGTTGAGCTGCCGGCGCCCTCGCTAGCGCGCGACTACGGGCCGCCGAAGCACGCGTCGACGACGATCGCGCCGGTGATCGCGAGCGCGGTCGGCGAGGCGTTCTGACCGGCGGCGCCGCCGGTGCCGCTGCCCGGGTTCGCGAGCACGCTGGCGCAGGCATTCGCGACATGTGTGCCGGGCTGCTCAGGGAAGTTGGTGCCAGGCGGGTCGGCCAACGCGATGCCGGTGAATGCGATAGTGAGTCCGCCACTGAGCAGGGTCGTTAGAACGAGACGTCTCATGCGCTCCCCCTTTCTATTCGCCGACCCGATGCTAAGAATCGGCGAGCCAGCGAGGCCCCGGTCGGGCGAGCTTCAGGGAACGCGGATGTCCTTCGGCGCCGACAAGGCGATGACGCTCGCGCTGCCGCTTGGACGGATGGTCACCGGATCCGCGGTGAAGATGCCCGCGTTGAGCTTGCGCGCGTAGTACGTGATCGGCTCCATACCGGGCGACGCGCTGAAGACCACGCGCTGGCCCTCGACCCGCACCGGAACGTTCTTCGTGTCGCTACGGCCTGCGGCCCCGAAGCTCGCCACGATCAGAGGACGGAGGCCCGCAGGAAGCACGTCGATCACCTCATACCCTCCCGGCGCAGAGGCTGGAAGCGACGGCCGCAACGTGATCTTAAGGAGGTCGCCCTCCCAGACGTACTCGCGGGTGACCGCGAAACCCTCGCGGCGGCCGCGCTCTTCGATCGCCACCGGAGCCTCGACGCGGAACGTCCGGCGGACGACGTCCTTGAGCCCGCCCGGCCCCTCGGCGGAGAGCGTCACGGTGTACACGCCGGGCACCAGCACGGGCGCGGCGAGCGCCTTCGCCTCGAACGCGCGGGCCGAGGTCCGGACCGAGAACGGCACCGGCCCGGTGATCTGCGCGTCGAGCGTGACCGCATCGCCGTCCTTGAGCTTCTCACCCTGCGCGCGCGCGACGATGGCCGGCGCGTCGCCGCTCCGGTAGGAGTCCGCCGCGAAGACCTGCGCGGCGAACGTGCGCTTCGTCGCAAGCTGCAGCGTTCCGCTCGCCGCTTCGAGCTTCGCGTCGATCGCGTGGTACGTGAGGCGCCAGGTGGTCGAGCTCCCGGGGAGCGAGATCGAGAGCGTCGCCTTCCCGGAGGAGTCCGTCGTCACGGTCTTCAAGGTGGTCGCGTCCTGGAATATCTGCCGCGGCCGAACGGCGTCACGCCCGCCGCCGCCGACGCCGCAGCCCGCGCCGAAGCTCGACACCGCGAGGTTCGAGCTGTACGTGCCGAGCTCGTCGGCCGGGACGGTATCCGTGTAGAGACCGCCGACGAGGTTCACCGACTCGGCGGCGAGCGCATACACCGCGTCGTCGACCACGTTCACGCTGACGATCGCCTGAGCCGGGCGGCCGGAGCCGTCGGTCACCTCGATGGCGAGCACTGCCGACTCTCCGGCGTGGTACTCGGCCTTGTCGGGCGAGACCTTCACCATCAGGGCGCGCTCGCGCGGGTCGTAGCCGATTCGACCGGGAAGCGCGCCACCGGAGTAGTCGAGATACGAATACGCCGGAAAGTACGCACGGCCGTCGAAATACACCCCACGCACGTTGGTGTTGGGGATGTCCTGGTCGCGGAAGCTGAACCGATAGACGGGGTCGGACTGGACCTGGTAGCGGGCGAGCCCGAGTCGCGCGGTATAGAAGAGGAAGCCGTTCGCGCGCGACGCCGTCGCTTGACCGCCGCGTTGGTAGGTCAGCTCGACCATCTCGCCGATCTTCCAGCTCGTCTTGGCGCCGGCCTCAAGCCTTCCGGTCGTGTCGTAGGCGTTTGCGTATCCGGTGCCGGCGAGCGTCTGCTGCCCGCGATACTCCCGGCCCTGCCCATCGTTCACGACGAAGCTGATCCGGTAGAAACGGTCGGGATCCACGGCGAATCCGTAGGTCGCCTCACCTGCAGGATTCGAAGTGAGTGTGAAGCTCGCGACCGTTGTCGTCTTCTCGTCGTATCGGTACTGCTTTTCGATCTTGCGAGTCAGCAGGTCGTAGCTCTCGCCGTTCTCGGTCTTCGTCCACTCCTGGCGCGTCAGCGTGCCGGTGACCGTGCGACCGGCCGCGGCTGGCCCGAGGAACATCTCCGGAGCGCAGCACGACAGACCCTGGTTCATCCGATCGAGCGAAACCTGGCGCAACTGGAGCTTCAGCTCGCCACGGTTCGCGCTCAGCGAAGTCGACGCGGTCGCGTAGACGCCGCTCTCGATGAGCTCGACGCTGCGCTCCGCGACGGTGATGCCGGCATGCGGCAGCTCCGTGCTCGCGCGCACCGTCATCCGCGGCGGGCCGCCAGTCCTGAAGACCTGGGACGCCTCGCCTTTCGCATTCGTCGTCGCGACGATCTCGTCGAGCTTCCGCGTGGGATCGTACGGATCGGGTCGCGTGAACGTGATCGGAAGGCCGGCGATGGGAGTGCCTTCGGGGTACCGTGCTCGCGCCGTGAACTCAACGCTATCGCCGGCGATCGCGACGCGACGGTCCGCGGTGAGGTCGAGCACGTAGGAGGCGGGCTCTTCCTCTTCAAGCTTTACAGTGCGGCTCAGGACGGGTGTGTCCCCGACGAGACCGCGAAGAAGATACGGCCCCGCTTGCGCCGAAGGCATCTTGAGCGTGCCGCTGAAGAGACCTTCCGTCACCGTAAACGTGGTGCGCGAAGCCTCCTCGCCGCCCTCGCTCCCGAACGTCAGCGTGATGCGCTGGACGGGTTCCACCGTCTTCTCGCGCGGGAGCATCACGCCCCAGAATCCGATCGTGTCCCCGGAGCGGTAGACGGGCCGATCGAGATACAGGTACCGCCAGTAGAGCTCGGGCCGGATCTTCGGGAGGGTCGCGTCCCTCTCTTCCACGCTGACGTTGATCACGGCCTCGCGCCCGTCAGGAGCGCGAGCCAGGGTCTGAAGTCCGTGGACCTTCCCGATAGTCTGCGTTGGAAATACCGCGAGCCCATCCGGCCCGGTCACGACGTCGCTCGCGCCGACGCGTAGCTTCGCGTCGCGGAGCGGGCCGCCCTTCGCGAGGTCGTTGAGCCACACGAGCGTTTGCGTCTGCGTCACAGAAACGTAAAAGGAGATGTCCGTGACCTGGAATCGGACGACCTTCGGAGCGGATCCAGGATCGGTCACCGTCGCGGCGTAGTAGCCGGGAGCGAGCGCCTCAGGGAAGAGGATGTAGCGCCCGGGGTCGATCGAGCGCGTCTGTGCGGTGAAGCTCGCGACCTTCGGAACTCCCGCGGCCACACCGTCCGTCGGCGGCTGGCCGAGCGCGGTCATGTACCGCTGCGCATCGGCGTAGCGGTAGACGCTCACCGCGAACGAATGGCCATCGACCGGACCCGACACTGAGAGAAGCGGCGGATCCGTGGTGGAGAACTCGTACGGACCGCTCGGCACGAACGCCTCTCCGCCGCCACTCCGGCCCGCGGTCGTGAACGCGAAGGTGACGTCGCTCGCGAGCGCCGGGCCGCCACCCCGGACGCCGAGGCCGCTGCGCAGTGTCACCCGATACGTCGTACCAGGGAGGAGCTGGCCAGGGACGAAGACGAGTGCGGTCTCGTGCACCTCGAAGCGTCCGGGCACGGCCGGGGTGATGGTCCAGTACGGCTGCGCGTCGCCGACGTCCTGGTGACTCAGCATCAGCTCGATGGCCGCGGCGATCGGGACGTCGCTCTCGCCGTCGGTAGGCATCGTCCCGAGGACGCGGAGCGGCGGCTGCGTGCGGAACGTCCACGTCGCCGCGCGTCCGCGAAGAGCGAGGGTGAAGACGTAGGTCTCGTCCGCGCGCAGCGGTTGCGAGGGTGTCACGGTGAAGCGCCGGCCGTCGCCGGCGACATCGAATGTCAGCTCCGGCTTCGCGCTGAGCGACGCGCGCACGGTATCGACATCGAGCGTGGCGCTCGACTCGAGGATGAAGGCCGACTTCGGTGAGACGCCAAATCCATCCGCGAGGGTCGCGTTGAAGGACGCGTCGGGCTGTGGCTGCTCGGCCACGCGGGTTTCCTGCCCGGTCAGCACCGCGGTC
>VBDX01000052.1 GCA_005881885.1 Chloroflexota bacterium | reverse complement strand
CGCGTTGAAGGACTCGATCGTCATCCCGGTCAGCGCGCTGCGCCGCATCTTCGTCATGCTCCTCCTGCTGATCGCGTTGATCCTGGTGGTGCTCGTCGTCCGCACGCAGCTTTTCCGCGCAGGAATCTCGACGCTCTTCGCGCCCAGCGCGGCCGAGCTGATCGACCACAGCGCGTACCAGGCGGTCTTCCTCACGAACGGATCAACCTACTTCGGCAAACTCCAACCGCAGGGAGATGGCTGGTTCCTGCTTTCTGATGTCTTCTACCTCTCGGTGTCCGAACAGAGCGCGCCGCCGCAGCTCATCAAGCGCGGCTCGGAAGCTCAGGGTCCGAAGGAGCCGATGATCATCCCGACGACCCAGATCCTCTTTATCGAGAACCTGCGGGACGACAGTCAGATCGTCGCGTTGATCAAGCGCTTCAAATCCGGAGAGATCCCCGCGGCCACGCCGGCCCCGCCGACCGTCGCGCCCACGACCGGGCGACCGAGCGCGACCCCAAGTCCAAGCCGATGATGGGCCGGTATCGGCGCGTCGTCGGGTGGATTCGCGCCCACCGCATCCTCCTACGCGACTCCGCTCTGGCGATCGCGGTCTTTCTCGCCGCGTTCTTCTTCACGCAGTGGTGGGACTTCACGATCCCGTCACTTGGACGGGCGCCGTACCAGGCGGTCTTCCTCGCGAATGGGCAGACGTACTTCGGCCGCTACTACGACCGTATCGGCGCGTACGCGAAGATCGAGGACGTCTATTACCTGCAGCAAGTGAGCGGAAACGACGCGAGCCAGGCGCCGGATACGCGACTCGTTCGGAGGGGCGGCGAGCTGCACGCGCCGACGCACCGGATGCTCATTCCCAAGACCGCGATCCAGTTCGTCGAGGACCTCACCGACGCATCGCCGATCGCGCAGTTCATGACCCAGGATCACCGATGAACCTCTACGACCCCGAGCGTGATCGCGTCCGTATTGCCGGGCGTTGGCTCCGTTGGGGCCTCAAGTGGGTCGCCGTGCCCGCCGCGCTCGGGATCTTCGTGTCCGGCAACCTCGACGCGCACGCGCTGCCACTGCTTGGGCCCGAGCGCGAGACCGCGGTCCTGTTCCAGGACGGCCAGGCGTATTTCGGGCATCTCGACGACTCCGGCGAGGGCGGGACGCTCTTGCTGCGCGACGCCTACTACTTCGCCGACGCGAAAGGCGCCCCGACCGGTCTCTCCGTGGGACTGGTGAAACGGGGGACGGAAGCCCACGAGCCTGCCGACGGCATGCGCGTCAATCGCGACAAGGTGCTGGCCCTCGAGCAGGTCGGCCCGAGCTCGCCGGTCGCCGTCGCGATCCAGGCCGAACGCGACATCGATCACGAGAGCGCGAGCGTTCTATCGCTGAACCGGAGAACGGTCGGGAGCGCCCAGGTGCTCACGCTGCAGCGCACCGCCGCCGAGCACGACATTCAGCGCGGGTATGCCGCGGCGACCGATCAGCTCGCGAAGCTCAACGAGCTGGTGTTGCCGGTGACCAAAGCGGAGGCTCAGGTGATCAGCCAGAAAGCGGTCGCGGACTTGCGGGCAGTCCGACGCAACGCCCTGGCGGCTCTCGCGCTCGCGTTCGGCACCAATGCGAACGACGCGCAGGCTTATGCCAACGCCACTGAAGCTCTCCTCGAAGGCCAGACGTTCACGAACGAACCCGGGGTTCTGCTCGCGCCGGACCTGAACGCGGTCGTCAGCCGCGCGACTCAGCTCTACACACAGGTCGGCGATGTCTACGCGAAGCAGCTCACAGAGCCAAAGACCGCGTCGCCCTCACCGTCTCCGACCCCTTCACCCGGCCCGCGACCCTGAGCCGACTCGGCATCAGCCGACGGCGCCGCCTGAGGTCGCGCGATTGATGTCGATGAGCGTCGGCACGCTGGGGATGTCCTCCTGGAACGCGAGAGCGATCGCTTGCGCTCGGCTGTGGACGCCAAGCTTGAGCAGGATGTGCTCAATGTGCTTCTCGACGGTCTTGGGAGTGATGACCAGGTCCCGCGCGATCTCGATATGGTCGAGGCCGCACGCGAGAAGTCGCAGGATCTCGAGCTCCCGCCGCGTGAGACCCGCCACGACAGTTCGTGGCAGCGGCCGCGCGCGGTGCGCGAGTCGGTGCACCCGGGCGAGCAACTCGTCTAACACGAGCGGTTTGACAAGGTAGTCGTCCGCACCGAGCAGCATGCCCGCGACGCGATCCATCGACTCCCTCCGCTCCCCTGAGATGAGGATTATCCCGATCGCGTCCCCATGGTCGTCGCGCAGCCGGCGGCAGAGCTGGTAACCGGATATATCCGGCAGGTGGACGTCCAGGAGGAGGACGTCGGGAGCCTCCCGCTCCACAAGGTAGAGCGCCTCGCGACCATCCGAAGCCTGTCGTGTTTGATAGCCCTGCTCCGCGAGGGATGTCGCGAGCATCTCGCAGATCACCGCATCGTCGTCGACCACAAGCACTCGACCGCGCGGCCGCCTGAGCGCTGACATACCGAGTAGGGCCATGCTTGCAAGAAGCGCACCCAGACGTGCGGCGCAACAAATATTGAGCGCCTGAACCGTATGACCGTACCGCCGCGCTGCGGCCGCAACCGTACGGCATGTCCCGCACGGGGCCGTGCGGTGAAGATCCGGTCGCCGCCGCTCACTGACTCGAGCGCGCGTCCCTAGCGTCCGCGCGGTCGCCCGCGAAGGGTCGACGAATTCTCTCCAAGGAGGCAGATCGGACGCAATGCGAAACGTACACACGCATCGCCTCACTCGATCGCGGCGACCCTGGTGGATCGCGGCGGTCATCGTCGTCGCGAGCGGCGTGGCGCTCTCCGCGAGCGTGGCCCAAGGTCGGGCCGACCCCGTGTCCACCCAGCCAGCCACCGCGGCGATGAGCCCGGATACCGTCGCCATCGTCACGGGAGGGGGCACGGTGATCGTCGGAGAGACCCCGATGACGGTCGTCGCGAGCTTCGGCGTGAACGCGCGCCGGCCTGACGGCTTCACTGGCGGTGGGCCCGCATCGGGCCGCGTCAACTACACCGAGCACGCGAATGTCAATACCCGCCACTTGAATGCGCCGGTCGTCCTGATGGAGGCGGCCATGTCCGCAAATCCGTCGCCCAACGGCACCGGCGGCAGCGCGGCGATGTCCGCAGACTGCACTGCGCCTGCGGAATGCCCTAGCGGGTTCGCGTCTGCGATCGTCTATATCGAAGACAACTCGGACCAGGGCGCGAACAACGACGTGTTCAAGATCTTCTTCTGCACATTCGGTCCATTCCTCCCGGGTCCAACGTTCAACGGCAGCACCGCTCCGGCAAGCTGCGTCGGGCCCGAGGGCAACACGCTGCGCACCGGGAACATCCAGGTGCGCCAGACCATCACCGGTAGCGGCGCGAGCGTTCCGACGGCGGCGCGGGCGCCGCTCCGTCTCCCATGAGGACGAAAGGACCAGATGACATGATCAAGCGTTTCTTCGCATCACTCTTCGCGACATGCCTGGTCGCAAGCCTGACGCTCGCGTTGCCGGACCATCAGGCGGCCGCGATCGGCGGCCCGAACGTCGTGACCGCGGCCGGCGCGGGCGAGTTTGCGACCGGCGCGTCGTTCCAAGGCATCGCGATCGCGGGTGGCACGTTCGCCGTCGGGGTCCAGACAACCGGGACCGGGTCGGCGAACGGCGACCTCGAATTACAGCTCAACGGATCGAGCCTCATCGGCCTCAGCCAGTGGATCACCGTCACCGGCTGGATCACCAGCGGAACGGTCAACCCCGACAACAGCGTGACCTTGAACGGCACAGGCACGTTGGACTTCGGCGACGGCACCGCGCCGACCGGAGGTCTCGCCTTGACGGCGACGCTGACCGCGACCGGACTCACCGTGACGATCGGCGGCAACGCGATTCCGACCCTCCCAAAGTCCGACGGCTGGATCAGCGTCGAGTAGGTAGTTCGGATAGGACTCGAAATACAGCGGGAGGGGGCGTCCGCGAGGACGCCCCCTCATTCGCTATTTCGTGATGAAGGTGAAGTCGCCCGAGACCGCCAGCGTGCCGGATGCATTCCGGCTCAAGACCCGGTAGTGATACGTTGTGAGCCGCGTCAGCCCGCTGAGCTTCACCGAGTGGCTGCTCACGAGCGTCGAGTTGAGCGCGCTCGTGCTGCCATATGCGGTCGTCTTCCCGTACTGGACTTGGCTGTCCGCAGGCACGTCGGTCGTCCAGGTGATCGTCGCGGTCGTCGGGTTCGGGGTCGCGTGGACGTTGCTGATGACGGGGACTTGAAGGTACTGGTACGTGCACGCGCACGTTCCGGTCTGCCCGTCGGGGTTCGTGACGACGATGCTCACGCTCCCGGCCGCGTGGGCACCCGTCGTACCGGTGATTGTGGTGGCCGTCACCGTGACGCCGGTGAGCGGGACGCCGCCAAGGCTCGCGGTCGCGCCCGGTTGGAAGTCAGCGCCCGCGATTGTCACGCTCGTTCCACCGATCGTCGCTCCGCTCTGCGGCGCGATCGAGCTGACCGTGGGCGCGTTCGATGGGTCGTAGCTGTAGGTGCAGGTGCACGTGGCTGACTGCGTGTCAGGGTTTGTGATCACGACGGCGTTTGTCGGGTTCGGTGCGTGCGGTCCAGTCGTGCCGCTGATCGCGGTCGCCGTGACGGTGACGCCGGTGAGCGCCACGCCGCCGATCATCGCGTTCGCTCCTGGCTGGAAGTCGGTGCCCGTGATGGTCATAGCCGTTCCACCCGCCGAGGGGCCGTTCGCAGGCGAGACCGCGCTCACAGTCGGTGGGTTGGACGCGGTGTAGTCATAGGTGCACGTGCACGTCGCGGATTGCGAGTCGGGGTTGATGACCACGACCGCTGTTCCCGTGGTCGGCGCGTGCGGCCCGGTGGTCCCGGTGAGCGTGGTGCCATCGACCGAGATCGTCACCCCGCCGAGCGCGACGCCGCCGATCGTGGCGGTCGCGGCCGGCTGGAATGCCAACCCGCTGATGGTCACCGACGTGCCGCCGGAGGATGGCCCATTCGTGGGCGCGACGGCCGTGGCTGTCGGCGGGGGAAGGCTCGTGCAGTTCGGGAACCTGAACGTTCCCACGCGCGTGTGCCAGTTGAAGGTGCCGCTCGTGGTGAGGTACTCGGTCGTGTACCAGAACGTGCAGTCGTCGACCGGATCGATCGCCATCGAGCTGTAGTCGCCCCAGCGCCTGAGACCGGAGAGCTGTGATCCGGTCCCGTTGATCAGTAGGGTCTCCGCCTGCAGCGTGCTCAGTGGATCAGATGGCGTCCGCCCGCTGTATGCGATGGCGGGATTCATGGCCGCGCTCGAAAGGCTGTAGCCGACCGCGATGTCTCCGACGCGGTCCATCGCGGCGCTACCCATCCAGCGGTAGCGCGTGTCGGGTGCGAAGGTGCTCTGCTGGTAGACGGTCGGCGTCGCGCCAGGGCTTCGAATCTCGTACCAGCGCACCCCGCCGCCACCCGCGGTCGGCGCGACACTGTGGTTCACCACGAGCGACTCGTGGTCGCCGAAGTTCCGATACGCGAGCCGGTACATGACGCGGTCGGCGAGCGAGTCAAGCAGCTGCGTCGTGCCCGCCTGCGGAACGCAGGTGCCGCCGTTGCAAAGCTCGGTGTAGCCGGCGACCGGGGTGGACGTCGGGCCGGTGAGCGTCGAATTCGCCGAGTTGGCGAAGTCGACGTGGAACTTCCAGAGAGCAAGGCTCGACGAGTCATTGAGCGCCAGGAAATAGTTCGGTGACCCATCAGGCGGCAGGGTGCCGCCGTCGAGCGTCGCCGGCAGGAGCCCGCCGTAGAGGATCGAGAGATGGAAGAGCTGCGCCGTGGCGGGCGCGCCGGCGAGCATCTTCGCGCGGTCGAACGCCCACGTCGTCGCCCCGGCGAAGCTGTTCCCGCTGAAGTCGTTCGTCGACATGTAGTACGCGTCCGGCCAGAGCCCGAGCTTCG
>VBDX01000120.1 GCA_005881885.1 Chloroflexota bacterium | reverse complement strand
ATCGAGCGTCTCGTCGATTTCGTCTCCGAAGGCGAATCCGCGACGGCGGGCAGTGATGAGGACCTGCGTGCGGCGCGCCAGGAGGAAGAGCTCCGCCGTATCGCCGCGACCGACGCGTCGGCGGTCGAGGGCTCGGCGCGCGAGCGCGTCGCCGGGCTCGAAGCGAGCCTTGCGGCCATCGGTGCGGAGCGCGAGCGGACCGGCGCATCCCTCGCCGGGCTCCCCGCGGAGCTCGCGAGTCTGCGCGAACGCCGGACGCGCGTCGACGACGAAGCCGCTGACGCGGCGCGCCGCGCACGTGAGTCCGCCGATCTGGCGCGCGGCGCCGAGGAGGACGCGTCACGCACTCGCGTCGCTCTCGCCGAGGCGCGGGCCGCGCGGGTCGAGACCGAGCGCGCACACGTCCTGCGCGAGAGCGACGAGATCCGACTCGGCGACGAAGAGCGTTCGCTCCTAACGCGCGATGAGGAGCTCGCTGCGAGCGCCGCGAGCGTTGCGCGCCAGCGCGCGGAGCAGGAGCGCGAGCGCAGCCGCATACGTGCCGACCTCGAGCGCGCGCGCGAGTTATCCGCCGAGACCGCGCGAATCGCGGAAAGCGCCGCCGAGCGAACGGGTGCGGCCCGCAACGAGCTGCAGCGCATCGACGGGGATCTCGCGCTCGTGCGTGGCCAGGGCGCGGCGTTGCGCGAGGCCGTGGAGCGCGCCGATGCCGAGATCGAGGCTCGCGAGGCGGCGCACGAGCTGCCTGCGTTGCCGAAGGGCTTCGCGTGGCTCCACGAGCGGATCGCGTCCCCGGACGCGCTGCGCACCGCTCTCGGCGGCGCGATCGCGACGTCGCCGTCATCGGTCGCGGCCGACGCCCCCGTGCCGAAGGGTTGCCGGCGAGTCGCGGATGGCGTCGCGGTCTTCCTCGCGCCGGACGACGCCACGGCCCTCGTGGCGGCGTCCATATTGCGAACCGGCGCGGTCATCGCGCCGAGCGGACTCCTGGTCCTCCCCGGCCTTGCGCGTCTTATCGAGCCGCGTGCCCGTGCCGACCGCGATGCGACGGCGCAGCTTCGGGCGATGGCCGCTCGTCTTCACGAAGAGCTCCTCGCCGCTGAAAAAGCGCAGCGCGAGGTCCTTGCGGAACGCGCCGACGCCGAGCGCCGCCGTGAAGATGCCGAAAAGCGCCTCGCGGCGGCGCAGGGTTCGCGCGGCGATGCCGAGCGTGTTGCTGACGATCTCGCGACCATGGAGGCGGACGTTCGTGATCTCGTGCGCGCGCGTGAAGTGAACGCCTCCGCGATCGAGCGCGAGCGCGCCGAGCTGCTCGCGCGCCGCGAGAAGCTCGCCCAGGATCGGAACGCGGCGGCGACCGCGCGCGCCGCCGCAGCCGAGACGTTCGCCGCGTCGGAACGAGATGAGCAGGTGGCTGTCGACGCGCATAACGCGGCGTCGCGCCGAGCGGAAGAGGCGCGGCTCGAGGCGGCAACGATGGAGGAACGCCGAAGCGCGTCAGTCCGTTTGCGCGATGCCCTGAGCGAGCAGGTCAGCGCGACCGAGCGACGCATCGCCGACGAGGAGGAGCGGCTGCGAGCACTCGCGGCGCAGGAGCGGGACGCGCGTACACGACTCGAGTCGGCTCAGCAGGCCCTCGGCCGCGCGACCGCCGAAGCGGGCGAGGCGTCGCGGTCCGCGGAGCTGGCGCGCGAGCGGGCGCTCGCGGCGGAGGGCTCGCGCCGGGAGTCGGAGCAGCGTCTCGCGCGCGCGCGCGAGCGGCTCGCCGAGATCCGCGGCGAGCGTGGAAAGCTCGCGGTGGAAGAGGAGCGCGCTGCCGGGGCGTTGCGCCTTCTGGAGGAGCAGGTCCGCGCCGAGCTCGGTCTGCCCGACGATGAGCCGCTTCCGGATCCCGCGAGCATCGCACTCGAGGGCGAACCCGATGAAAAGGAGCGATCGAGCACGGTCGCCGCGCTGCAGCGCCTTCGTCGCCGGCTGATCGCGCTCGAGCCGGTGAACCCGCTCGCCGCGACCGAGCTCACGGAGATCGGGCAGCGTCACGAGTTCCTCTCGACCCAGAAGAGCGATCTCGAGCGTGCGATGGCCGATCTGCGGACGCTCGCGGACGAGCTCGCGACCACGATCGCCGAGCAGTTCAGCGCGACGATGCAGGCTGTCGACCGCGAATTTGGACTGTTCTTTCAGCGGCTCTTCAACGGCGGGCAGGCCTCGCTGCGCACGAGCGACGATCCAGAAGAGCCAGGGATCGACATCTACGCACGGCCACCCGGGAAGCGCATCGGCAGCCTCAACCAGCTTTCCGGCGGCGAGCGCGCGCTGACCGCAACCGCGCTGCTGCTCGCGATCCTGCGCGTGCGGCCGGCGCCGTTCTGCGTGCTTGACGAGGTCGACGCCGCGCTCGACGAACGCAACGTGGGCCGGTTCACGCAGGCGTTGCGCGAGCTCACCGACCGGACCCAGTTCGTCGTGATCACGCACAACCGCGGGACCATCGAGGCGGCGGACATGCTCTACGGCGTGTCGATGGACGACGCCGGCGTGTCGAAGGTCATCTCGTTGCGGCTCGCGGACCTCGACGCGGAGCGCGCCGGCTAGGACGGGCCCCGGCGGCGGCGATCGTTCGCGATCTCGTCAAGCACGGCTCGCATGACGATGCGCGCGGCGATCATGAGGAACGCGAGACCGAGCAGGAGCCCTAGCGTGGTCCGGATGACTACGGCCGGCAACGGCGCGAAGTCCGCGCCGGAACAGAGGAGCGGAGGAGATGAGCATCGACCAAGCGCTGGCAAAGACGCGCGGCGGTTTCTTCGGACGTCTCTTCGGACGCGGCGAAGAAAAGCTCACCGCTGAATGGCTCGACTTGCTCGAGGAAGCGCTCCTGCGCGCGGACCTTTCCGTTTCGCTCGTAGACCCGCTCATGGCGCAGCTTCGCGATCTCTTCACAACCGGCGAGGTGAAGTCCGTCGAGAAGGCGCTGGCCGCCGTGCGCGAGACCCTCGTCGCTGCGGTCGCCGGCGATGTGCGCTTGCGCGGCGAGGGGGAGAGGCCGCGCGTCATCCTCGTCGTCGGAGTCAACGGGAGCGGCAAGACCACCACGGCGGCGAAGCTCGCGAAGCGGCTCAAAGATTCCGGCGAGCGGCCGCTCCTCGCGGCGGCCGACACTTTCCGCGCCGCCGCAACCCTGCAGCTCGAGCGCTGGGCGGAGCGCGTCGACGTGCCGGTCGTCTCCGGCAAACCGGATGGCGATCCGGCGGCCGTGGTCTTCGATGCGGTGAATGCCGCGAACGCGCGTGGCAACACGACCGTGATCGCCGACACCGCGGGTCGCCTGCACACGAAAGGTCAGCTCATGGACGAGCTCGGGAAGATCGTTCGGGTGACAGGCCGCGCCCGCGCGGGCGCTCCTGATGAGGTGCTGCTCGTCCTCGACGGGACCGCGGGGCAGAACGCCATCCAGCAGGCGCGTCAGTTCACGGCGACAGCGGCGGTGACCGGGCTTGTCGTGACGAAGCTTGACGGCACCGCGAAGGGCGGAGCGGTGTTCGCGATCGCGCATGAGCTGAAACTCCCGGTGAAGCTGCTCGGTGTGGGTGAAAAGGCCGATGACCTCGTTCCAATGGATCCCACCGCTTTCGTGAACGCGCTTCTTCCGATGCCTCGCTGAGCCTCATACTCCATCGCGCATGGCGATCGTTCGCTTACGAAGCGCGGACCTGAAGCAGGCGCTCGAGTCCGGCGCCCTGTCCCTGCACTACCAGCCGCAAGTCGTTATCGCGACCGGCAAGCTCGCGGGGGTCGAGGCCTTCGTGCGCTGGCCTCACCCGGCGTACGGGATGGTCGGCCCGAGCGACATCATCCCGCTGGTCGATCAGGCCGGACTGCATGTCGAGTTCGACCGCTGGGTGGTTGGTGCGATCTGCCGGCAGGCACGGCAATGGCGGAAAGACGGGGTCACCGTTCCGATCGTCGCGGCGAACGTCTGGGCGCAGACGCTGCGGCGCCCGGACGCGCTGAGGCTCATGGACGCGCTCGCCGAGACCGGTGCCGATCCGAAGACCATCGAGCTCGAGTGTCCGCGCGGATCCACCGGGGATGCGGACCTGACCAAGGCGCTGATGGCGATCCAAGCGCTCGGCGTACGGCTCGCGTCCGAGGAATATGCCGGCGGCGCGCGCGCAAGCGGCAAGTTGAAGTTCGACACTCTCAAGATCCCATTCCCGATCTCGCGCGACCACGCCGCGAACGCGGACGGGATTCGCGCGCTCGTCGCGGAGGCGAAGAAGCTGGGCGCGCGCACCGTCGCCGATTCCGTCGAGACGGTCGAGCAGGAGTCGGCCCTCGCCGCGCTCGGCGTCGAGATCGTCCAGGGGTACCTCTACGGCCCCGAGGTCGCGCCAGGGGAGCTGCAGACGCTGATCAACCGACCGACGGGGTGACCGCGTTCGCGCCAGACGAGCTTCGCGAGGCCATCGAACAAGACCAGCTCTTCCTGCTGTTTCAACCCCAGGTCGATCTCGCTACCGGCCGGCCGCGGGGGGTGGAGGTGATGCTGCGCTGGCAGCATCCCCGGCTTGGTGTCGTTCACGCGGTCGAGTTCGTGGGCAAGATGGCGCCTGCGGGACTCGACCGGCAGTGCCTGCAGTGGATGCTCCGCACGGCCTGCGGGCAACTTGTTGACTGGCGTAGCGGTGGCACGCAGGTGGAATACATCGCGGTCAACGCGTTCGCCGAGAGCTTGACGCCCGCGCTCGCGGAGGACACCGGTCGGGCGATGGTCGATGCCTCGCTCGATCCGTCGTCCCTCGAGATCGAGTGCCAGCCAGAGACGATCTTCGATGCGCAGGCAGCCGAGGGTATTCGCGCGGTCCGCGCGACACGTGTTCGCGTCGCGTTCGACGACTTTGGCGACGGCCCGTTACGGCTGGCATCACTGCACGCGCTCGAGTTCGATACGCTGAAGGTTCCCGTGACGTTCGTTAAGACCACCGGTCCTCTCGACGACGCGCTGATCTCGGCGACGGTCGCCATCGGCCGCGCGATGGGGGCACGGGTCGTGGCGGAAGGAGTGGAGACGCCCGCATTGCGAGAGCGCGTGCGCGCGCTCGGCTGCGATCTGGGCCAGGGCTATCTCTGGTCGCAGCTCGTGCGCGGCGCCGAGATCCCTCGCATTTTCGCGGCGCTTTCCGCCTGATGTTCGAGCAGCTTTCCGACCGGCTCGCCGGCACGTTCGAGCGCCTCCGCGGGCGCCCGCGCGTGACCGAAGCGGACCTCGAGGAGGCTCTTCGCGATGTCCGTGTTGCGCTGCTCGAGGCGGACGTCAACCTGAAGGTCGTTCGCCAGCTCGTCGCGACCGTCCGCGAGCGCGCACTCGGCGAGCGGGTCCTCGAATCGATCACCGGTGCTCAGCAGGTGGTGAAGATCGTCCACGACGCGATCGTCGAGATGCTCGGTGGCGCGGCGACGCCGCTGGCGAGGGCCGAGCGTCCGCCGACCGTGATCGTCCTCGCCGGTCTGCAAGGCTCCGGGAAGACGACGACCGCGGCGAAGCTTGCGAACCTCATGCGCAAGCAGGGCCGCCACCCGCTGCTCATCGCCGCGGATGTGCACCGGCCGGCGGCGATCGACCAACTCGTCACGCTCGGCAAGCAGCTGGGTGTGCCGGTGCGCGCGGTGGATCCCGGGCGGGTCGCGGGTGACGTGGCGATGCTCGCGAGTGGCGCGCCGGCCGATGGCCAGGACACTGTCATCGTCGACACGGCGGGTCGGCTTCACATCGATGAAGCGATGATGGCCGAGATCGCGGAGGTGGTCGCCGCATCCAAGCCGCAAGAGGTGCTGCTCGTCGTCGACGCGATGGCCGGCCAGGACGCTGTCGACAGCGCGACCGCGTTCCACGCGCGGCTTCCGCTCACCGGTCTCGTCCTCGCGAAAGCCGACGGCGACGCGCGTGGAGGCGCATCGCTCTCCGTTCGCGCCGTGACGGGCGTGCCGGTCAAGCTGATCGGCACCGGCGAGAAGCTCGACGCGATCGAGATCTTCCACCCTGACCGCCTCGCGCAGCGGATCCTCGGGATGGGCGACATCCTCACTCTCGTCGAGCGCGCGCAGGAACACGTCGATCAGAAGACCGCGGAAGAGCAGGCGCGGAAGCTCCTCGAGGCGCAGTTCACGTTCGATGACTTCTACGCCCAGCTCCAGCAGGTCAAGAAGATGGGACCACTCGGCGATCTTTTGAAGATGATCCCGGGACTGGGTCAGGTCGCGAAGCAATTACCCGAAGGGCCTGAGGCCGAGCGCGAGATGCGCAAGGTCGAGGCCATCATCTCGTCGATGACGAAGGCCGAACGTGCCGATCCGTCGCTGATCAACGGATCGCGACGCCGGCGGATCGCCGCGGGGTCCGGGACGACCGTCGCGGACGTGAACCAGCTCACCAAGCAGTTCGGCGAGATGCGCAAGCTCATGAAGCAGATGGGCTCGCTCGCGAAGAGCGGACGGCTGCCACGCCTTCCCGGCGTGCCACGGATGTAGGCCAAGCGATGCGCCCGAGAAGCGGACGAAGCGGACCCGATCATCTCAAACGAACGCGATCCTCATCCGCATCTCCGGCGCTGGCAGCCTGAGTGACCTTGGGTGTGGGGAGGCCCCACCATCTTTCGGGTCAATGCCGAGTGACATATCATCGATCGTGTTCGCCCCCAGCGGACACATTCGCGAGGAGGATCCCGACCGATTTGGCAGTTCACATCCGCCTGCGTCGCGTAGGCAAGACGAAAGCGCCGACCTATCGCGTGGTGATCGCGGATTCGCGCGCGCCCCGTAATGGCAAGTTCATCGAATCCATCGGTCACTACGATCCGCGCGCGGAGCCGCTGAGCCTTGTCGTGAACGCGGAGCGCGCTCGGCACTGGTTCAAGAATGGGGCGAGGCCCACGGCCACGGCGCGCTCGCTCCTGATCCGCAGCGGCATTCCCGAAGGAGAGGTTCCGGCGTCAGTTAGATGAGCGAGGAGCGGTCGCTTCGCGCCCAGGGGCCCCTGCCCCTGCCCGCGACGAGCCACACTTACGTGGGCGCGTCTGCGCGGCGAAGCCGCGAGATTGAGTTGGTTAGATGACGGGTGAGGCGCAGCCCGGACGGATGCGGACGCTGCTCGAGCATGTCGCTCGCGCGCTCGTCGACGATCCATCGGCCGTGGTGGTCACCGAGGAACAGGACGGCGACTTCACCAAGCTGCATCTGCAGGTCGCGGAGCCCGACGTTGGCAAGGTCATCGGTCGCGGCGGCCGGATCGCAAAGGCCATCCGCGCCCTGCTCAAAGTCATGGCGACGCGGGATGGGACCAAGGTCAACCTCGAGATCGATTAGCGGGGACGACCTCGTCGTCGGGGTCGTGCGCGCGCCTCATGGCGTTCGCGGTGAGGTGAAGGTCGACTCGAGGACGGACGTCCCGGGCCGCTTCCGGAAGGGATCGCGCCTGCGGTGCGACGACGCCGAGCTGGTGATCGCGTCCGTTCGCGGGCCGGCCGACGTCCCGATCGTGCGGTTCGAAGGCCACCAGACGCGCGCCGACGCCGACCGCTTGCGCGGAAAAAGCCTGCGCGTGTCGCGCGACGAGGCCCGTCGTGCCGCCAGGGGCGGTTATCTGTGGGCGGACCTGCTTGGCCTGCGCGCCGAAACGCCCGAGGGCGAGCCTCTTGGATCGGTCCGCGAGGTGCTGCGCGCGGGCGAGACCGACGTGCTCGTGATCCGTCCCGAGGGCTCGGGCCCCGACCTCCTCGTGCCCGCGATCGCGTCGGTCGTGCGCGAAGTCGACGTGCCGGACGGGCGCGTCGTGATCGCGCCGCAAGAGGTGCTCTGATGAGCATGCGGATCGACGTGCTGACGCTCTTCCCGGGAATGTTCGAGAGCCCATTCGCCGAAAGCATCGTCGCGCGCGCCCGCGCCGCAGGGCAGCTTGACCTTGTGGTCCATGACATCAGGGAGTGGACGACCGACCGGCACCACGTGGTGGACGACGCGCCCTACGGCGGCGGGGCGGGGATGGTGCTCAAGCCTGAGCCGCTCACCCGCGCGATCCGTGCGACCCGAAGTGACAACTCGCACGTCGTGCTGATGAGCGCGCAAGGAGCGCTCTTCGACCAAGCGGCAGCACGCAGGCTGTCGCGGATGCGACATCTGGTCATCGTGTGCGGGCACTACGAAGGCGTCGACGAACGCGTCGTGGAGAAGGACGTGGACGAGGAGCTTTCGATCGGGGACTTCGTGCTCACCGGTGGCGAGCTCGCAGCGATGGTGGTGATCGACGCGGTAACGCGGCTGGTCCCAGACGTGATCGAGGCGGAATCGCTCACCCGCGAGTCTCACACCGACGGGCTGCTCGAGGGCCCGCAGTACACGCGGCCCCTGGACCACGAAGGCAGCCGCGTCCCGGCGGTGCTGCTCTCTGGCGACCACGCGGCGATCTCGCGGTGGCGCCGGGCCGAGTCGATCCGCCGCACCGCCGAGCGGCGGCCCGAGCTCCTCGACCGCGCGGGCCTCACGCCTGCCGAGCGAGCGCGGCTGCCGGGCCCGAAGCGCGGGAGCGAGCGCGTGCCCGACGCAGACCTCGCGGCCGCCTACTCGTCGGGCGTCGGCTCGTATCGGATCGCCGCGCGGTTCGGTCTCTCGCCCGCGACCGTCCGCGCACGGCTGCGCGCGGCAGGAGTTCGCCTTCGGCCCGCGCGAGGCGCCCAGCGCGGCCCGAGCGTGTCGGAGGTTTCGCGGATGCGCGCGACCGGACTCACCGTCCGGGAGCTCGCGCGGCACTTTGGCGTGTCGCACGTGACGATCCTCGACCGGATGAAAAAGGCGAAAAGAGCCTGACGGGGGTCCGAGGGGGCAGCGCCCCCCGGGTCGCTGCTAGACTGCCTTTACTTCGTGAGTGCCCTCACCATTCCTATGAATGACCTGTTGAACACGCTTGCCCGGGAGCAGCTGAAGGCCGATCTGCCCGAGATCAGGCCGGGCGACACCGTGCGCGTGAGCGTGCGCGTCGTCGAAGGGAACCGCGAACGCCTTCAGAACTTCGAGGGCACCGTGTTGCGTGTGCGTAACGGCGGGCTCGACAAGCAGATCACGGTGCGGCGGATCGCGAGCGGCGTCGGCGTCGAGCGGACCTTCATGGTGCACTCGCCGCGCGTCGAGAAGATCGAGCTCGTCCGTCACGGTCACGCCCGCCGCGCGGCCCTTTACTTTCTCCGCGAGCGAGTCGGCAAGGCCGCGACCCTGCGCGAAAAGCGCAAATGAGTCGAGGGGCTCTGCCCCTCGAACCCCCGAGCCGCACACTAGTCACTCGTGCCGTCCCTCAACCACGAGAAGCGCCTCTGGGCGGATGGTCTCCTGCGCGTCGTCGGCGTCGACGAGGTCGGTATGGCCGCGCTCGCGGGGCCGGTGGTCGCGGCGGCGTGCCTGGTCACGCCTGACACCCGGCTCATCCGCAAGGTGAACGACTCGAAGGTGCTCACGCGTCTCCAGCGCGAGGAGCTCCTCGGGGCGATCCGGGGCCGCGTCGTGAAGGTCGGCATCGGCGCGGCCTCGGTCGCGGAGATCCATCGCCTCAACATCTATCACGCGAGCCACGTCGCGATGCTTCGCGCGCTCCGTCAGATCGGTGAGTACGACTGGGTGCTCATCGACGGACGCCGCATTCTCGATCCCGCGTTCGCGCCAGGCAAACACAGCGAGATCGTGAGAGGCGACGCGAAGTCCTTCTCCATCGCCTCTGCATCGATCGTCGCGAAGGTCACGCGCGACCGGTTGATGGCCAGGCTTGCGACGAAGTACCCGGGCTACGGCTGGGAGCACAACTGCGGGTATCCGACCATCGATCATCGGAAGGCCCTGCGCGAGCTTGGTGTCACTCCATTCCATCGTCAGGACTTCGGAACGGTCCGCGTCATGCTCTCGGCCGATCAGCTGGCGTTCGAGCTCGAGGAGGTCGCGGGAGTGTCACCCAGTTGACGTTCGCCTGAGCCTTAGCCCGGGTACTCTGCCCGGGTCCATGAAGACCCCGACGAAGACTAAGCTGCGTGGCTTCGCGCCCGCTGATTACGAGGCGGTGATCGCGGTGAATCGTGCGTCGTACCCCGATTACACCGAGAGCCTCGAAGAGTGGCGGCACTGGGACGAGAGCTGGGACTCGACGAAGTATTTCAAGCAGCGCCTCGTCGCCGAGGACCGCGGGCGCGTGGTCGGCTGGGGCCAGCTCAGCCACATGCCCTGGTCATTCCGCGCCGACAAGTACCGCGTCGACGTGACCGTTCTCCCCGACCACCGGAGGAGCGGCCATGGCACGACGCTTCACGATGAGCTGCTGGCGACTGCGCGGACGCGCGGCGCGATCGCGACGCAGGCCACGGCGAAGGAGTCGATGGCCGACGGCGTTGCGTTTCTTGCATCACGCGGCTATCGCGAGCGCAAGCGCGACTGGGAGTCCAGGCTCTTCGTCGGAAAGTTCGACTTCAGGCGTTTTGCCGGCGCAGACGAGCGGGTCGCAAAGCAAGGCATCCGCATCACCACCCTCGCGGCGGAGAAGCGAAAAGACACCGAGGCTTTCCGCAAGGCCTACGACCTGAGTGAGGATTGCTCGCGCGATGTTCCGAGCGTCGACCCGCCCACGCCTCGCCCGTACGAAGAGTGGCTGCGGAATGTGACCATGGCGCCGAACCATCTCCCGGAGGCGTATTTCATTGCGATCGACGCAGCCGGAAGGTACCTGGGGGTTTCCGACCTCTTCTCGTCCTTGGACGACCCGAGCTTTCTGTGGCAGGGCCTCACGGGCGTGCGCCGCGAGGCACGCGGCAAGGGGATCGCCATGGCGCTGAAGCTCCGGACGGTGCGCTACGCGATCGATAGAGGGGTTGAGCACATCAAGACGTGGAACGATCAGCGGAACGGGCCCATGCTCAGGGTCAATGAGGCGCTGGGCTTCGAAAAACAGCCTGCCTGGATCGTTTACGAGAAGGACCTGTCAGGCTCGTCGCAGTCTCGCCCTTCGTCATAGCAACGAAACACCGATTCACGCGATAACGGAGCGGTGAGAGCGCTGCTCGCGGCCATCTGCTTGTCGCTCGTGGCGGCGATGCTCGTACCGCTGCCGGCGGCGGGGGCGACGGGCTGGCACGCCGCATGGCTCGATCAGAGTCCCTGGCCGGTGCTGCGTCCGAGCGCGATCGTCTCGTACACGATCCGTTTCCGCAACACTGGCACCGAGACCTGGCAGAGAGGCGTCGCCGGGCGCCAGGTGAACCTGGGCGTGACGGGTGACTCCACCGCGCTCGCGGACGCGGGCATGGCCGTGGGATGGCTCAACGCGAACCGCGTCGCGACGACGGTCGAGGCCTCCGTCGCTCCGAGCGCGATCGGCACGTTCACGTTCACGCTTCGCGCGCCCGCGATGCCCGGCTCGTACCGCTTGCCGCTTCATCCGATCCTCGAAGGCGTGCAGCACCTCGAGGACGAAGGCGTCTTTGTCCTGGTCGTGAGCGATCTCGGATTCCACAGCACGTGGGTGAGCCAGTCGCCCTACCCGACGCTCCAGCCGGGGCAGACCAGCACGCCGCTCAACCTCGTGTTCCGCAACACCGGGACGCAGACCTGGACGAGAGGCGTGCTCGGCCAGGAGGCGCGCCTCGGGATCAACCTCGACGACGCGCAATGGGCTCCGCTCGCCGTGAACTGGCCATTCCCGACGCGCGTGGCGGCGCAGACCGAAGCGTCCGTGGCGCCCGGTGCGACGGCGACCTTCACCTTCCAGGTGCGCGCGCCACAGACCGCGGGCACGTACTCGCTGCACCTTCGGCCGGTCGTCGACGGCGCATGGTGGATGGAAGACCAGGGCGTATTCCTCACGATCACCGTGCCGGGCTTGCCGCCGGCGACGGGCAATGCGCCGAAGCTCACGACGACCGTGGTGCAGTCGACCTTGAGCTTCCCATGGGACCTCGCGTTCGCGCCCGATGGACGGATGTTCGTGACCGAGCGCGCCGGGAACATCCTCGTGTACGCGAGCGGCGCCGCCGGAGCGCCGCAGCTCGCGAACAATGCCATCTCGGGCATCCGCGCCGAGGGCGAGGCGGGCGCGATGGGAATCGCGCTCGATCCCGCGTTCGCGGCCAACCACTTCGTGTACGTCTGCGCTTCCCGGACCGATAACGGTTGGCTCAACCAGGTGCTGCGCTATCGCGATGTGAACAGCACGCTGGTGTTCGATGGCTACGTCATCCGCACGGGGATGTTCGCGGGCGGCAACCACGACGGCTGCCGCATCCGTTTCGCGCCGGATGGCAAGCTCTGGGTCACGATGGGCGAGGTCGGGAACACCGCTTTCGCGCAGAATCCCAACTCGCTCAACGGAAAGGTGCTGCGCGTCAATCCGGACGGAACGATCCCTGAGGACAACCCGATCCTGGCCGGCGCGTTCGGGAAGACAGCCGCATTCACCATGGGCCACCGGAACCCGCAGGGCATCGCGTTCCAACCGGGGACCGGCTTACCGTTCACCAGCGAGCACGCGCACTACACCGACAGCTCGACCGGCGCGCACTCGCACGCCACCGTCAATCTCTTGAAGCCCGGACTCAACTTCTCGTGGCCGAACGGTGCCGGGCCCGGCTTCACGAAACCGGTGTGGCAGTCGCTCGACAACCCGTACGTCGCGACCAGCGGGAACACGTTCGTGAGCGGACCGCAGTGGGGCGCTTGGGACGGGGATCTGTGCCTGGCGGCGCTCGCGGGCACCATGCTCCTGCGGCTCGAGCAGCAGCCCGACGGGACGTTCAAGACCGCGGGCATCCTCTACAACGGAACCTACGGTCGCCTCCGCGCGGCCGTGCAGGGCCCGGACGGATCGCTTTACCTCACGACGGACAACGGCTCCGACAGGATCATTCGGGTGACGCCCTCGCAATAGCGCGCCGATCTCCATGGCGTGGATCGCCGCGCCCTGGGACTCGCCGGCGAGCGTGCAGCGGAGGCCGAGCTGGTGCGTCGCGGACTACGCATCGTCGCCCGTAACGAACGAACCCGCTTCGGGGAGATCGATCTCATCTGCCGCGACCGCGATGGCTACGTCTTCGTCGAGGTGAAAACGCGCCGGGCCGGATCGTTCGTCGCGGCCGCGGAGGCGGTCGACCGGCGCAAGCTGGGGCGCATCGCGCGGCTCGGTGCGGGCTGGCTCGCGCTGCGCGGGCAGCGCCATGCGCGATGGAGGATCGTCATTGCCGCTCTGACCGTTGGCGAGGAGGGCACCCGGGTCGAGCTGCTGGAGACCGGTCCGTAGAATCGGGTCGGTATGGCGACGATCGCGCTGCCGCTCCGGCGCGCCGGGCTCTCCGGTCTGGGGACGACGGTGCCCCTCGTCATCGGCGTCGCGGGGGTATTTCTCAGCTGGTTCGGCGCGGCGTGGGACGTCTCGTGGCATCGGGTCGTGGGACGGGACACGTTCTGGAGCTTCCCGCACCTGTTCCTGTACGGCGGCGTGATCCTCTGGGGCGTCGCCGCCCTCATCGCCACCGTGACCGCGATGGCCGGCCGTCCGGTGCGCGGCCGCGAGATGCAGATCGGACCCTTCCGCGCGGAGCTCGGCCTCGCGCTCGTGGGGCTCGGCGCGCTCACGGTCATCCTCTCGGCTCCGGCCGACGATTACTGGCATCGCACCTTCGGCCGTGATGTCGACATCTGGAGCCCACCGCACCTCGCCGGTGTGGTCGGGTCGACCGTCGCGTTCCTGGGGTGGTCCAGCGCCTTCGCGCCCGGGACATTCGGAATCCCGGACTGGGTCCGGCGCGTCCTCCGCGCCGTCATGCTCGCGAACGTCTGCGGTGTGCTGGTGTTCGGGATGAACTTCTACTACATCACCGCGACTACCCGCGAGGCCTTCTTCTACCCGCTGCTCGTGGCTCTCCTCATCCCGGCCGCACTCGCGGCCGGCGCCACTTTGATCGGCGGGACTTGGGGCGCGACCATCGTGGCCGCGACGTACACGATCACCGCCCTTGCGACCTACCTCGTGCTGGACGGCAGCGGCTGGCTCGCGCCGGCCTTTCCCCCGTTGATCGTCGCGGGCGCCGTCGCGATCGACGTCCTGCGCGCGCGAGGCCGTCCCTGGTCTCACCCGCTCGTGCTGGGTCTGGCCTTCAGCACTGTCTTCGTCGCGGCCGAGCTCGTGCGCGTCGTGCTCTTTCCGGCTCCGGTGCCGACGGGCCTCGCCTCCGGTGGCCCGGACCCACGAGCGTCGACGCTCTTCTTCCAGTACTACGCGCAGACGGTCGCCCGGCCGTGGCTCTCGATATGGCCGATCCTCGCCGCGGTCCTCGGCGCAGCGCTTGCGGCGGCGAGCTGGCTCGTCGGCCGCCGGCTCGGCGCCCTCTTACGGGACGATCTGGGCGCCGAGGCCCTCGCTCACTCGTAACGACGACGTCCGCGGCGCGTGCTCGATCCGGAGCCTCGCGCCATGCGGCATCGAGCGTGACATCCAGCCCGGGCCTTCCGCGCGGAGCAGGTCGTCCCAGAGCACGACGTCCACTTCCGCTCCGGCGCAGGGACGTTGCGCCGCGACCTCGGGGCAGGTGAGCGATCGCGTGAAGGACGGCGTCGCCGCGGGGTCGTAGGCGAGGACGGCGTACGCGCCGCCCAGGTAGTTGTCGACGAGCACCGCGTCGTATGCCGTGACCACCACGGTCGTCTCCTTCGCAAGCGTGGACAGAACAAACGCCGCTTTCTCGTCGATGCCGCGGTCATGTCGGGCGATGTCGCGTGCCGAGATCGGCGTATCGCTCAGCAGGAAGATGGCCGCGTTCCCGACAGCAACCGCGGCCACGATCCAGGGGAACGTGCGCGGCATGCGGAGCCCCTTCGCCAGCCCGATCGCGCCGCGGGCCGCGAGGATGGCGAGTCCGGGCAGCATGCTGAAGACGTAGCCGTACTCGCCGACGTGGATGAAGAGGTAAAAGGGAAGCGGCGCGAACGTCCAGAGTGTCACGAACATGGTGCGCCAGCGGTCGCGTAGCTCGACACGCCGCGTGTCGGCCGAGAGGATCGTCACGACCGCGAGCGGGATAAGGAAATACAGGGCGCGTCCCAGGAACCTCGCGAGCTCGTAGCCGTTCCGGTAGATGGCGATCGGTCCGTTACCAAAGATGCTGTAGCGATCTTCCACGAACTGGCTCTGGACGCGGACCGCTTCGAGGAATCGGGAGAGGCCGCCGTCCGCGGACGCGCTGGCGAAGACCCAGCCACCGACGAGGGCCGCCACGCACACGGCGGAGATTCCCGCGGTCAGGATCGTCGCGCGCGCGGCGGCGAGAAGCCAGAGCGGCGCAAGGAATATCGCGAGGTCCGATCGAAAGCCGATAGCGATGCCCCACGCAGCGGAGGCGGCGATGAGCCGCATCCCGCGGCGGACGCGCGATGCGCTGGGATCGAGCGCGCGCCAGAACAGCAGCGCGCAGACCGCAGAGAGTGCGGCGAGGAGTGTGTACGGGTAGGCGACCCCGCCGTACGCCCAGAAGGTGACGGCGGTGAGAACGAAGACCGCCGAGACGCGGGCGGTCCGCTCGTCATACAGGCGCGCGGCCAGGAGATAGACGAGGCCGACGGTGGCCGCCCCGGCAAAGGCGCTCGCGATCGTCATCGCGCGATTTGGATCGTTCGTGACGAGGTCGAGCATGCGAATCAGAAGGACGTACCAGAGGTAGCCCGGAGGCTGCGGACGCTGGTCGAGCGGATCGAATAACAGGATCGCGCGCGCATAGAGCACGGAGTCGGGCGCGTAAAGGTTCGTGGTCGCGAACGGAAGCCGCGTGAGGAGCGCGAGCCCGAACAGCGCGAGCGCCACCCGCAAGCTCAACACCGCGTAGTTTGACCGATGGGACCGCGGTACCGACCGCTAGTCCCATCTGTCGCGCGAGCGATCTCGCACAGGCTGCGCGCATCGCGATTAGAGCGCCGGATGCGCCCGGGGCCGCGCGCTCTGTCGCGCGCGTGACCGCATGCGCGCTCTGGGGTCTCGAGACCGCCCTCGTCACAGTCGAGGTCGACGTCGCGAACGGTCTCCCGGCATTCGTCGTGGTGGGGCTGCCAGACGCCACCGTGCAGGAGGCACGCGAGCGCGTCCGCGCGGCGGTGCGCAACTCGGGCTACGAGTTCCCACTCCGCCGCGTGACGGTGAACCTCGCTCCGGCGGAGCGCCGCAAGGAGGGGACCGGCTTCGATCTGGCCATCGCTCTGGGGATCCTGCGCGCGAGCGGCCAGCTACAGAGCAAGCTCGACGTCCTGTGCTTCGGCGAGCTCGCTCTCGACGGCGCTTTGCGCCCGGTGCGCGGAGCGATGCCGCGAGTTCGCCACGCCGCGGCGCGCGGGATCCGCGCGGTCGTCGTCGCGACCGACAACGCGGGCGAGGCGGCCGCCTGCGGCGTCGCAGCGTATGGCTTCGGTTCGCTGCGCGACGTCGTCGACCACCTCGACGGGCGCGTCCGCGTGCCGCCGTGCGCCGTACCGCCGCGAGCTGGGGAGCCGCGGCATGAGGTCGACCTTGCGGATATCGCGGGGCAGGAGACACCGAAGCGTGCGCTCGAGATCGCGGCGGCAGGAGGGCACAACCTGCTCTTCGTCGGTCCGCCCGGTACCGGAAAGACGATGCTGGCGCGAGCGCTCCCGTCGATCCTCCCGCCGCTCGACGACGAGGAGGCCATCGCGGCGAGCGCGATCCACAGCGTCGCGGGGCTCGCTGATCCTCGTCATCCCATTCTCACGGCCCGGCCCTTCCGCGCGCCGCACCACACCGCATCGCATCTCGCCCTCGTGGGCGGCGGCTCGCCTCCGCGCCCGGGAGAGGTGAGCCTCGCGCATTGCGGCTCGCTGTTCCTGGACGAGGTCGCCGAGTTCTCGCCGTCCGTCCTGGACACGCTCCGCGAACCTCTCGAGGAACGTTCGGTCACGATCTCGCGCGCGGGTGGCGCCGCGACCTATCCGGCCCGGTTCGTCCTAGTCGCGGCGATGAAT
Organism: Chloroflexota bacterium; assembly: GCA_005881885.1. Lineage (GTDB taxonomy): Bacteria > Chloroflexota > Limnocylindria > P2-11E > P2-11E > 3-1-20CM-2-70-9. Next base: position 2,251 of record VBDX01000120.1, on the reverse strand, counting down.
CCGTGTCCGTGTGGCTTTTGGGGGGACGGCGAGCGCGAGTGCAGATGCCTGCCTGACCAGATCGAGCGTTATCGCGGTCGGCTTTCGGGCCCCCTTGTCGATCGCATCGATCTGCGCGTTCACGTTCCGCGGGTTGCATACGAGCGGCTTCGCGATGAGGGGCGCGAGTTCTCCGCCGTGGTGCGCGATCGCGTCCTGGCGGCGCGTGAGCGCATGCGCGCCCGCCTGTCCGGGACCTCGCAGCGCGTGAACGCAGACCTGACCGTGGCCGAGGTCAAGCGCTTCTGTCGCGTCGACGCGGAGACCGAGGCGTTGCTCGGTGGTGCGGTGCGAACACGTCGGCTGTCGGCCCGCGGGTATCACCGCGTCCTGCGAGTCGCGCGGACTGCGGCCGACCTTGCGGGCAGCGAGGGGCTGCGCGCCGACGACGTCTCGCTGGCGCTTCTCCTGCGCTCCGACCCGTGATCCCGATCTCGGTCACGGACGCACGTTACCCGCGAGGTCTCCTCGATCTTCGGGATCCGCCGGATCCGTTGTGGGTCGACGGCGACGTCGCGACCCTGACGCGGCGTGCGATCAGCATCGTGGGTACGCGCCGCATGACGCCGTATGGCGCGCGCGTCGCTCGCGAGCTCGCCAGCGCTATCGCGGGCGCGGGGATCGTGGTCGTCTCCGGTCTGGCTCAGGGGGTGGATGGCACCGCTCACGAGGCGGCGCTCGACGCGCGCGGCCTGACGATCGCGGTGCTCGCCGCGGGCGTCGCGTCGTACTTGGCGGAGGCGCGCGGTCGGCGACATCGCTTGGCGCATGCGATTCGCCTGAGCGGCGCGCTCGTCTCCGAGTTCCCGCCGTCCGCACCGGCGCGGAGATGGACCTTCGCCCAGCGGGACGCGACGATCGCAGCGCTCGGTGAGGTCACCGTCGTGGTCGAGGCGCCGATCGGCTCGGGCGCGCTGATCACCGCGGATGAAGCGCGGAAGCTGCGGCGTCCCCTCTACGCGGTCCCCGGACCGATCGGCTCGTCCGCCTCGGCGGGCGCGAACGAGCTCATCGCGCTCGTGGCGGCGCGGGCGCTTACCGGAGCGCCGATGCTGCTCGCCGCGCTCGGAGTCTCGACAGCGACCCGGGCTGGTGCTGACCCGGACGACGATGCGCGGGTGCTCGACGCGCTCGCGGGATCACCGTCCGATCCCGACGCGCTCGCGCGTCAGCTGGGCCTCAGCGCGACGGCGCTCGCGGCGATCGTCGCGCGTCTGCTGATTGAGGGACGGATCGGCTCGGCGGCCGATGGCCGCCTCGCACGACGCTAGCGGCACGCTAATTCGAGCGTCGACGACCGCGTCGCATGGTACTGCCGGTGTTTTTCGAAGGAATCCATGCCCGCCGTGAAACGACTCAAAGCATGGAAAACGATCTCGAAGTCGTGGACCCGATGAGCGCCCCTTCGTCGCTGGTAGCGCGGCCCGGTCGATAGAGCCGTGCCGCGCTACCGCTGCTCAGAGGGGCAGTGTGCCAGCCGCGACCGTTACGCCGCTCCCCAGGCGATCGCGCCGCAGATCTGCGGCGATACTCGGACCGACCCGCGTTGCCGACGCCCTGTCGCCTTCCAGATAACCGGCGACCGGGTGCCGAAGTGGCAGACGTACCACCTCTGTGTGGTCTTGGAGGCGGCGCCCTCGGCGTTCATTTCGGCAGCCCCCTATTTGTTGCGCGGATCGTCCGCGGGATTGACGTACAGGAGGCCTCCGGGCCCGACGCCGTGCAGCTGGACGATCGTCTCGCCACTCGCCCACGCGTAGTGATCGGTCCGGTTCGGAATGAGCAAGAACGAGCCGACCGGAAGGTCCTTCGCGGCCTCGCGGCTCGCCGACCGGCCCATCCCGATCACGAACGTGCCTTGGATGACGGTGAGATGCTCGTCGTTCGGATGCGCATGTGGCGGCAGCGTGTAGCCATCCGGAAAGCGGAGTCGGAGCGTGTACGGTCCCGGCTTCGTGGTGTCACCCTCGAGCACCGAGATGTCGGCGCCCGCCGGATAGGCGGCGGGTGCCTTCGTCCACTGCAGCTCCAGCGGCTGCGAGCTTGCCGGGGTGAACGCGAGCGGGACGATCGTCCGCGCGGGCGAGGCCGAGGGCGGCGTCAGTGGGTTCGGCGTGGCCGCTCCTCCGCACGCCGCGAGAACGATGGACGCGACCAGGATCGATGAACGGATCACGGCTCGATCTCCATCATCGCGACGACCTGCTCCTCG
>VBDX01000051.1 GCA_005881885.1 Chloroflexota bacterium | reverse complement strand
GCCGCTTCGGGGCCTCGCGCGGGGCACTGATCAGCTACCTCGCCCCGGTGGCCGCTTTGTTCATCGCGTTTGTCGTCCTCGGAGAGCAGCCATTTCCTCTCCAGCTTGTCGGTGCCGTCGTCATTCTCGCCGGTGTCCGGCTCGTCACGAGGCAGACGCGGGCAATGCCGTCCGCGAGGCCGGCCCCGGCCTGATCTCGTAGCACGGCAGGTGCGACGAACGCGACCTACGTTTTCGAGAAAGTTCCTAGCGCTTTGTCAGAAGTTTACCGATCAACCAGTGATGCCCGTAAGGAGCTTCCACGCGTCCGAACGCCGCTCACTCACTCGCCGCGAGGCTCCGAGGCGACGCGGTATTGTCCGCCGCCCATGAGCTGGGCACGATCCGCGGCCGCGAGAGCCGCCCCCAACAGGGATGTCGCATCCTCCGCGTCACGAGGGAATTCCGCGACACCGATGCTGCAGTGGACGGAACGAGCCTGACCGGCAACAGCAAATGGTTCGGCGAACGCGAGAAGGAGGCGGGCCGCAACAATGGCCGCGTCGTTACTCGAAGTCAGCGCCGTGAGCACAACGAGAAACGACTCATTCGAGATTCGCGCAGGCACGTCGCTTCCTCGTACGAATCCCCTGAGCCGTTGCGCGAACTGCTGGATAAGTTCGTCGGCTACTTGAGGTTCCACGGTTTCGCGCAACTCCCGGAACCGGTCGAGCTTCAGACTGAGAACACCGACCGATCGCTTATCGCGCCGTGCAAGGGCGATCGCCTGTTCGAGCTGCACGAGAGCCAGGTCTCGTCCAGGCAGGCCGGTCAGGTTGTCGATCAGACCAAGCGAGCGCAGCTGTTGCCGAGCGTCGCGGAGGCTCATGAGCGAACTGCTGTCGGTGAACATCAAGATCACGAAGGTCTGATCGTTCGCCTCGACCCGCGAGTACCGCAGCTCGACCCATTTGCCATCGCGTATCTCGAGCAGGGCCCCGGGAGCCCTCACGAGCTCGCCGAGGTTCTGATCCGCTGCCTGCGCCCACGACCACCCAGTGATGGCCGCCGCGGCCGCATTCCAAAAGACCAACTTCCCATCCGGCCCCACGATCGCGATGCCATCGCGGGTACCGGTCGCGATAAGCGCCGCCAAGGCGAGCCCCTCGGAGGTCAGCTGCGACGGCAGCGGGGGGTGAATGCTGCTCGGTTCATTCATGCGACGCCTACCCTAGCGGCGGCTCAGTCCTAGTTTGGCGCGATGATTCGAAGCGTCCGTGACGAGCTCGCCCGCGTCGTAGGGTTTCGGGAAGATCGCCGCCGCGCCCATCCCCCGCGAGATCTCATACGCCGCCCGCACGCCACTCAGGAACACGATCCGTGGAGACCGCTTTCGCCCTGCGCCGGGACTCCGCGGCGAACTGATCGCCGCGCATGCCCGGGGCCGAGATCCAAGTCGAGAACGACCACATCTCTCGCGACCGCCGCCAGAGTATCTGGGTCGTCGTCCACGATCAGCACTTGGGGCTTGTCTTTCACGGGTTCGCGAAGAGTAACGACCCGCCGCGACTCGATCCAGATCTCCGTTCAGGAGATCCGCGATGGAATCGCTCAGCCGAGACATCGGGTCGCCGACCGGCTTCCAGCCACTCGCAGCTTGATCCGGGAACCAGTCGGCGTCTCCTCTCGGAGAGGATCTCCGTCAGATAGAAGGCCGAGCTCCTGCTCCGGCGGAACGGCGCGGGCGATCGCGACGCCGCCCAGGCGGAGCTCGCGGCGATCCTTCCGTACTGGGGCAAGGCAAAAGCGACGTGGTACCTGGGTCAGCTCGAACGCTGGGGCCGCCGATCACGGTCTGGCCTTCTCTATGGAGGGTTCGGCGCAGACACATCGTCGCTAGTTAATGAGCCTCAGATCGCTGGCGGTAGTCAGCCGCGCTGACACATACCCTGACCCGCCGCGAGGAGGTCGGAGGTGGACGAAGAGACACTGCGGCTCGGTGGCCTGCGGAAATTTCGTCACGCCACAAGAGGTCACCACCGCCTAGGCAACGGTGATAGCTTGTCGCGCGTCTCCACCACCGCTCGCCCCGACAACGTCACCCTTGCGGCGTTCGCGGGCGTGATCGTCTTGGGGGGCGCGAACTCCGTCGCGATCCGATTCAGCAACGTCGAGCTGCCTCCGTTCTCGGGAGCGGCCGCGCGTTTTGCGACCGCGGCGCTCCTCATGTTTGCCGCCATGCTCTTCCTCCGGTTGCCCTTCCCGAGGGGGCGCGCGCTCGCAGGCATTGTCGTTTTCGGTGTCCTGAACTTCGGCCTCAGCTACGCGCTCATCTACTGGGGTCTCCTCGAGGTACAGGCAGGTCTCGCGCAGGTCGTGATCGCGATCGCGCCGCTCTTGACGTTCTTCCTCGCCTTGGCACACCGCCAGGAGAGCTGGCAGCTGCGGCCTATTTTCGGCTCTCTCCTGGCGATCGCCGGGATCGCGGTGGTCTTCGGGGAGCAAGTCAGCGCTGCCATCCCGCTCTTGCCCCTGCTCGCGATCGTGGCGACTGCGATCTGCATCGCTGAAGCCACGGTACTCGTCAAAGGCTTTCCACCGGTCCACATCGTCACGTTGAACGCGGTCGCGATGGCGGTCGGCACGGCGTTTCTCGCGGCGCTGGCGCTGGTCGCAGGCGAACACGTCGCCGTTCCGACGCGGATGGAGACATGGCTCGCGTTCTGGTACCTCGTTCTGATCGGTACAGTCGCCGTCTTCCTGCTTTTCCTCTTCGTGCTCCGGCGCTGGACCGCCTCAGGGAGGTCCTACGCGTTCGTTCTCACGCCGTTCGTGACGGTCGCGATCGGCGTCTGGCTCGCTCATGAGACGGTCACCTGGACCTTCCTTGTCGGTGGCGCCCTAGTGCTAGTTGGCGTGTACGTCGGCGCCTTGGCTGCTACAAATAGGGGCGCGACGGCTTAAGCGTTAGGGAGCTTCACGTCAGCATGTGGCTGGCGGCGGTCTGTTGGCTCACTTGACTCTGGCTTCGTGACATGCCGGCCGGGTTGACTTTGGGCATCACCGCGATGTCCATCGAGGTCGGGGGCCGAAGACGGGACTCAGTACGGGCACCCGTCGTTGCCGTCCCCGCCGAACTTCGCGCGGAAGCCGCAGAACGAGATGTCCTCGAGCCCGAACGTGGCAGTCGTCGGGCCGATGACCGTCGAGGACGTGAACGGCTGATCGCCGTCGTTGTAGAGGAAGAACGGGTCCGAGCTGAGCAGACCCGGCGACTCGAAGTCGATCCCCGTCAGCCCGTGCGTCGTCTGGAAAGTCGCGACGATGGTTGCCTGCTTTCCATCGTGACAGCTGGCGGTATCGATCACCTTCAGCGGCGCGGCGAAGAACTCTCCACCGTCCGTCAAGAGGTACTGGCCCGAGCCGGGCAGCCCCGGGAGCCTGGCGTAGGACAGGCTGTCGTTGAAGCCGGCCCCGTTCAGGAGGTTTGCGGGGATGAAGCACGACTGGAGGATCTTCCCGTTGTCGCGGTCGACGAGGTAGAAGTAGTTTCTGGGTGGCGCGAGGCCGACGATGATCGGGGCGTAGCCGGCGGCCCAGATGTGCTTCGAGCCCTGATCGAGGTCGAGAGCGCCGATGTCGTCCTGGATCGTGCCGCCCAGCCCATCACCGAAGGGGATCACGCTTACTTGCGGACAGGTCCCCGGCGTCACCTGCGGCGGTGTCACCTTGTGGATCAGACCGTCGCCGACAAAAAAGGTGAGCCGCGTGATCCAGAGGTTGCCGTCGAGCGGGTCGTAAGCCACTCCGCGCCCGTTGCCTGTTGGGCCGCCCGCCGCGGCGTCGGGAACGCACTCCGGCCCCCCTGCGTAAGGAGCGATGTTGTACGAGAGTATCCGGGAATTGGCGAAATTCGCTTCGTAACCCCACATGAGCGTGCTGTTGCTCTTGCCGCCAGGGGGCGGGTCGAGCGCGCTCACCGGATCGGCGAGCGTATCGATCATTTCGTATGACTCACGGCGCAGGACTGCGGACAGGGGCGGCAACGTCGGATCGTCTCCGGGGGCAGGGCCGACCGCGACGGCGAGCCCACCGGCAGCCGATGGCCCCACGTCCCCCGACAAGAGCAGCATGGCGACCAGGAAAATCATGAGACCGCACGTGAGCAGATGAGGTCGGTTGGTCATAGGTCACTCATCCCCCAACTTGGCTGACATGTCGGCAGCAAGCACAGCGGTGGAAACGGCATCCCGTTGAGAGTCGGCGGCGTGCACCTTTCGTGACGGAGGAAAACAAAAGCTGCACCGACGAGGTTCTGGTCTTCTGCGGAGCTGCGGAAGATCTGGTCGGAGCGATCCCCAGCCTGTGGCATGGGACTCCGCCGCACGCGAGTGAGAGTCCACCAGCAGATTCGAATCGCGCGTCTGCGGAGACTCGCACGCCGACAACGTGGCCATCTACCTGACGGCTACCGGCAGCGCGTGTCGTAGGTGAAGTCGTCGACCGTCACGACGCCGTTCGCATTCAAGGTGGCGTGGGCGGAAGTGTTCGAAAAAGTCGTCACCGGGCATAAGCGTGGCGTCCTCGCCAGCGCGGATGAACTGAACCATGGACTCCCATGTGAAATGGAACGGCGCCGCATCCACGTAGTCGATGTCAAAGGACACGGTGGACGAGTCCGGGACTTGGTACTGCTTGCCACTGATGATGGCCGTCGCCCGAAGACCCTGGAGGTTTGCCTGGAGATGCGACTGGGCCATGCCGCTCGGCGAGAGATTCGAGCTGACGATCATGTGTAGGTTGCCGTTGCCTGCGAAGCCCTCCGGTGGGTCAACACACGCATTGGTCCCCGTAAATGTGAACGGCACGTTCGTGGAGACGGCGGTGTCGGGACGCGGCCGACGTTAGCGCCAGTGCACCTAGACCGAGAAGAACCGAAGTTGAGCCGAGGATTGTGAGTCGCGACGCGACACGCTGCCGCAGCTGACGCATACATCCCACCCGCTCGTCGTCTGCCGTTGCCCTACTGCATCAGAGATGCCGACATATCGACGTGTTGCCCGAGGACCGTGCGATCACGGCTCCGCTTGCACGCTGTCTTTGGCTGCTGTTCCGCGCGCAGGTCCGGCCAGGAAAGGGATGACTTGGCCGGTGGCCTACCGCGGGCCGGAGGGGCTGGGTCGCGCACGCGAGCCGCCAAGGGTATCGCTCCTCGGTGGAGGACGATCGAGATCCGAAATGAGGGCGAGCTGAACCTCGCTCATGTGACTGTGACCTGGACCTTCCTCGTCGGTGGCGCGTTCGTCCTAGTTGGCGTTGTACGTCGGCGCTTTGGCTGCCACAAATAGGGGCGCGACGGCTCAAGCGTTAGGGAGCTTCGCGTGAGCGCAATGCCCTGCATTCATTCCGGACGACTCACGAACGAGCGGAAGACGGGGCTCTATCCGCAATGTTGAAACAACTCGACTGGTCCGAGACGAGCGCGGGTGGCTCCGGCTCGCTGAGCCGGCACGGCAGACGCGGGCGCGGCCAAGTGACGGCGCGACCCGCGTGATCTTCTGCGGCTACGAGAAGACCCGCCGGAGAATCCCGACGGGTCTTCGAGCAAGGTCGCAATTACTGACTACGGATCGAAGTGCCAACGCACTGTGTACGTTCCTCCAGGGCCGACACCGTGGAACGTTCCGTCACCGCGGAGGTCGCTGAGGCCGCCGGCACCGTTCTGGGCCACGAACTGGCCGTCGAAGGGACTTGCCGGGGTGCCCGCTCCGGTACCTTCGAAGCGGAACTCCACTGTCCCAGATCGGCCGCCCACGCTGCAGGCGCAGGTGATGATGCCGTTGATGTTGGACT
>VBDX01000001.1 GCA_005881885.1 Chloroflexota bacterium | reverse complement strand
CCTGAGACATCACACGGTGGGCAGAGAGGGAATCGAACCCCCACAGCCAAAGGCGGCTGATCTACAGTCAGCGGAGCTCACCACACTGCTCAATCTGCCCGCGATGCTGCGCTGTACCTAATTCTACTGGTGACGCGAGCGAGTTTGTACCCGCAGCACGCTTGTTCGCCGCCTCGCACCTTGGCGTTACGCCTTCGCGAGCGCGGTCGGCTGGCGCTAGCGCCGACGCAAGACGAACAGGTTTCAGGGCCGGCTGAAAGCGCTAGCGCCGCTCGAGCTCGAAGTCGCTCGGCGCGAAGCGCTCCGGAGTCAACCGCACATCGAAGCCGTGGTGCTCATGCGTCGTCATCCCGGGACGGTGCCGAGCCGCGCGAGGAGCCCGTGCGATCCGGCTGGTACGGGGACGATGAGCACGACGCGTCAGCCCGACCGCAGCATCGTGGCGCAAGCCGCCGCGGCGTTGCGCTGCGCGCTGTCGCCGAGGTGCTCGAAAAAACTGCGAGTGATGGTGATCGCCTGGAACTGCCTGACCGTCCGCGCGCAAGTCATCGCGGAATGCGCCGAGCACCAAACGCACTCGCCCGTCAGGCGACTTCGTCGCAAGAGCCGGATCGATGCCGACGCCGCCCGCGACGCGATCGCCAAGGACACGGAACAGGGCGTCGTCCGCGCAGCCTACGGTGCGGCCTCCGCGATACGCCAGCATTGCGGCGCACGGTCGAGGAGCTTCACTGAGACCGGTTTCGGCAGCGTACCAACTGATAGCCTCACCGCGGTGACCGAGAAGGTCTCTGTGGTCCTCCCCTGCCTCAACGAGATCGCGAGCGTCGCCGATGTCGTGAAAGAGGCGAAGGACGCGCTGTGCAAGTCCGGTATGGATGGCGAGGTCATCGTGGTCGACAACGGTTCCACCGATGGCTCGCCGGAGGCGGCCATCCGGGCGGGCGCGCGGGTCGTAAGGGAGCGGCGCCGCGGCTACGGCGCCGCGTACATGGGCGGCTTCGCGGCGGCGACCGGTGACGTCATCCTCATGGCGGACGCCGACGGCTCGTACGACTTCAGCGCGCTTCCGTCATTCCTCGAGCGCATCCGCGAGGGCGACGATCTGGTGATGGGATCGCGATTCCGCGGACGCATCGAACCCGGCGCGATGCCCTGGACCCACCGTCACATCGGGAGTCCGATCTTGTCCGGCCTACTCAACCTGCTCTACCGCACGGGCATCGACGATGCGCATTGCGGCATGCGCGCCTTCCGCCGCTCGAAGCTCGACGACATGCACCTCCGGATGCCCGGGATGGAGTTCGCGAGCGAGATGGTCGTGAACGCCGCCCGCGCGGGACTACGCATCGGCGAGGTGCCGGTGAACTACCGGGTGCGCGGCGGCACCTCGAAGCTGCGCACAGTTCCCGACGGCTGGCGTCATCTTCGGTTCCTCATGCTCTATAGCCCCACGCATCTCTTTCTGATCCCGGGGCTCTTCCTGCTCCTCGTGGGACTGATCCTCCTCGTCGTTCTGCTGCCCGGACCGGTCATCGTGCTCGGTCGGCTCTTCGACATCCACGTGATGGTCTTGGGCGCACTCCTCACGCTCATCGGGTTCCAGGTCCTGACGATCGGCCTCTACGCCAAGACGCTCGCGGTCACCCTGCGGCTACAACCGATGGATAGGACGCAACGGATCCTGCGGCGGGCGTTCAGCCTCGAGCGCGGCCTCGCCGCCGGGCTGGCACTGTTCATCATCGGTTTCGGCGTCGACTTCGGGATCGCCGCGCGGTGGGTCGCTTCCGGGTTCGGTCCGTTGAACGAGGTCCGGCCCGCCCTCTTCGCGCTGGTCGCAATGCTGCTCGGGATCCAGATCGCGTTCTCATCGTTCTTCCTCTTCGCGATCGAGATCCAAGCGCGGGAGCCCGCCTCCTAGGTCCGGCTCTGTTCCTCGCGACCGCGGGCGATGGTGACGCGCGCAAAGTGAGTCTATGGTCGGCCTGGCGCCGTTTTGTACCTGTTCAGGTTGGGACGAGCGGGGCTCCTCGCGCGCAGGATGAACGCCACCGTCAAGAGCGTGATCGCCGGCATCAGGCCGCTCAATCCCTCAGGGCCGACGACCGAGTCGCGCAGGGAATAGAGCGCCCACGGAAGGACGACCGCGAGCAACGCGACTGTAATGCCGCCTCCCGAGCCCTGCGGCTGGAGCAGCACGGCCCACGACGGCGCGAGGAGGAGCTGGTCGTGGCTTCCAAGGTGCGGGCTCAGCACGAGCGAGGACGCGACGGCGAGGGAGACGAACTCGGCATCGGAGACCTGGTGCCTCCAGAGCAGCAGCACCGCGAGGCCCACGACCGCGATCGCGGTCAGGATCCCGGGGATCGCCGAGCTGGTGAGCGCTGAGGAGATACCGACGAGAGAGGTTGAGCCGGCGGTCTGCGCCTCACGATCCTCGACGAGCAGAGTCGCGTACTCGACCGCCCAGCCCGGCCGTACCGCGAACGAGACCGCCGTCGCGAGACCAAGCGCGACGAGCATCGCCAACGCCATCGCCGGCTGCCGGGAGCGCAACCGGCGGATGGGTGCGGCGACTAACGCGACCGCGACGACGTGCGGCTTCAGCCATCCAAGGCTGAGGGCGACACCGGCGAAAGAATCCTTGTGTCGCGCCGCGAGCGCCATGCACGCCCCGACGGCAGCCAGGAGGATGCCGCCGAACTGCGCGTTCAGCACCGTCAGCCAGAAGGGCTGCGATAGGGCGACCGCGAGCGCCAGGGTGAGCGTCCGGTCGCGCCGCCCGACGGCTCCGGCAAGCGCCGTAACGCCGACGGCGGACGCGGCGAAGAGGACGATCTGCCAGACGAAGGGGACCCATCCCGGATCGATCCATGAAAGCGGAATGAGCGCGATCGCCGTAGACAGTGGATAGGCGAAGTGGTCCAGACATGAGCTCGGTCGAAGAGACCCACGGTAATCAGCGAACTCCCCCGCCGTTGCGGCGGTCCACACCATCGTTTCGTAAGGGTCCTTGCCTTCGGCCACCAGCCGGGCTGCGGTGACGAAGCAGAAAACGTCGGTCGTTGGATATGCGCGAGCCGCGGCGGTCCCGAGGATGGCGGTGAGGACGAGCGCCACGATCAGCGCAATGTTTCGCCCCGCCAGAATGAGGGCCGCCATGCCGAGAGTATGGTCACGCGCTTCCGTGCCCCTCGCGGCGATCGTCGCCGGTGGGTTCGCGCTGCGTGCGGCCACGATCGCCGCTGGGCCGGGCTATCCGTTCGACATCGTCACGTTCCAGCGATGGGCCGCGCGCATGGCCGCCGGGGGACCTCCGGCGTTCTACGATCCGTCACAGTTCGCGGACTACCCGCCGGGTCTTCTCTACATCCTGTGGCCGCTCGGGATGTGGCCAGGGGGTCCTCCGAGCTGGGCGCTTCGGGCGATCTCCATCCCGTTCGATCTGGCGATCGCGGTCGCGTTGTTCGCTCTCGTATCCCGTATCCGTGATCGCCGAGACGCGCTCAACGTGTCCGCACTCTACTCATTGAACCCGGCCCTCGCGCTGGCCGGACCGTTCTGGGGCCAGGTCGACGCGGTCGCGATGCTGCCGCTCCTCCTCTCGCTCGTCGCGGCGGCGGCGCGCCGCTTCGCGCTCGCCGGCGTGCTGGCGGCCCTGGCGGCACTCGTCAAACCGCAGGCCGCGATCGCTCTCGCGGTCCTCGTCATCGCCGGCCTCGCGATAGGCGCGAAACGCGGGACCTGGCGACCGTTGCTGCTCACGGTCGCGGCGGCGGCCGTGACCGCCGTTCTGGCCTTCGCGCCGTTCGTCCCGACGCCGGAGAAGATCGCCGCGCTCGTTCGCGACGCGACCAGCCCGCATCCTTTCAGCTCGCTCTTCGCGTTCAACATCTGGGCCCTTGCGACGGGATTCGCCGTACCCGATGAGACGCCGATCCTCGGGATACCCATTCGCCTATGGGGCGTGCTCTCCGTCGGCGTCGTGCTCGCGCTCATCGCCGTGCGCCTCTGGGCGCTGGTGCCGCGCAATGTTGGCTCAAGCGACTTCGTCCATGACCTCGCGACGCTTCTCGCGGCGTCGACCCTCGTCGCGGTGGCCACATACGAGCTGCCGACCCGCATCCACGAGCGCTACCTGTTCGCCGTCTTCGCGGTCCTCGCACCGTTCGTCGGCCTATCGAGACGGGCGACCGCGGCGTACGTGATCTTCACCGTCGTCCTGGCCCTCTCGGTGCTGTTCTCGTTCACCCACCAGGAGCAGACCGGGGTCCGCGCGCCGGACGTCGTCGAGCGGACGCTGTTCGATCCATCGGTGCTCGTCGTAGTCATCCTCGCCGGGCTCGGCGCGGCGATCGCCCTCGTGACCCTCTGGGCGCGACGCAGCCCGGCCGTCGCACCTTAGTCGGAGCCGACCCCGGGGCTCGAACCCGGAACCGGTGGTTTACAAAACCACTGCTCTACCGTTGAGCTAGGTCGGCGTCGTTTTCCTTCCCAATTTTGGCATCTCCGGCGAGCGCGAGCACGCTGTTTTCGATGCCGCCTGCCAAAGCGCCGTGACCGCTGAGACCGCAGAGCTGTTCCTGTACTAGGGAGATCGGCATCTGTTCGCCAGCAAGAGCCTCCCGGACTACGACGAGAGCGCCGCCGCTCTGCTCAAGCAGCGGGTGCTCAGCGCCCTCCACTACATCGCGTAGCCGGGTCTGCCGCCTCGGGTGCCGAATGAGTAGCAACCCAGCGCGCGAGCACGCACACGCGCGCCGCTGCTACCGAAGAGTTCTTGTGCGCGTCTCAGGCCCGGCCCTAGTGTCGCGCGATTCCGCGTCGCAGCTGGTGGAGGGAAGGTCGCGTGGGAAAGCTCATCACCTTGGTTGTAGCGATGTCGCTGGTGATTGGATCGCTCGCGGTTCCGAGCCCCGCGAGCGCCGCGACGAGCTCCGGTCTCTGGATACCGCGTGCGAGCATGCCGACTGGTCACGCGTTCGCGACCGCGACGCTTCTCACGGACAACAAGGTGCTCATCGCGGGCGGAGACGATCACGTGAACCTCGTGGGGCTCACGGGGATCGATCCGTCGGCCGCCGCGGCCCTCTACCGACCGCTCTTTGATGACTGGCTCAGCTTCCCGATGACGACCGGGCGCGCGCTCCACGGCGCGACCTCGATCGCCTTAGGCACGAAGGCCCTCGTGGCCGGAGGCGTCACGCAAGGGAGCGACATCTTCGTGAACGTCGACTGCGGGGTCTCGAATGGATTCCAAGCGAGCACGAGCGTCGAGATCTTCGACCTTGCGACGCTGAGCTGGTCGACCGTCTCGAGCATGAGCAAGGGTCGCGCGGACTTCAGCGTTGTGCGGTTATTCGACGGGCGCGTCCTGGCGGGCGGTGGGCTCACCGACACCGCCGCGGAGATCTACGACCCTGGCACCAACACCTGGTCGTCCGCCGGAAGCATGCGCTCGTGGCGCATCGGCTACACGGCGACGCTGCTCCCGAGCGGACAAGTGCTCTACGCGGGTGGGAATCTTGGCTCGATCATCATCTGCGACCGCGATGCCGAGATCTACGACCCCGGCACGAACGCCTGGTACTACGCGGGAACGCCGGCGGTGAACCGCCAGGACGCGGCGGCGGTCATCGTGACCGTCGCGGACGGGACGAGGCGCGTCCTCGTGACCGGAGGCATCGACGCGAACAGCGGGAGCGCACCCGTTCTCGCGAGCGCGGAGCTCTACAACCCCGCGACGAACACGTGGTCGAACGCAGCGAGCATGTCTACGCCACGCGTGAACCATGCGGCCACACTCATGCGCGACGGCCGTGTCCTCGTCACCGGCGGCTTCAATGCAGGCGTGCGGCTCGCGAGCGCCGAGATCTACGACCCGAAGACCGACACCTGGTCGACGGTGAACAGCATGTCGACGGCACGCAGCGGCCACACCGCGACGCTGTTCGGCGCGACGCCGTTCTTCACCAAGATCCTCGTCGCGGGTGGCCGCGCGGGCGGGACGACGCCGCTCGCGTCGGCTGAGCTCTTCCAGCCCACGCCGATCGATTCCACGACAACGCTCTTGACGTCGGGCGCCTGCCAACCGGTGGAGCTCACCGCGGGAGTCCAGTCCGCGTCGGGCCACGGTGGGCCGACCGGAACCGTCACGTTCAAGGACAACGGCACCGTCCTCGGCACCGCGCCGATCCAATCCGGGCTCGCGTCGCTTAGTCCGTCCGTCCCCGATGGGATGCACTCGTTCACGGCCGAGTACGGCGGCGATAACGCCTTCAACGCGAGCGCGTCGGCCGCGGTGAGCCAGCAGCTGAACGGCGCGCCCACGGTGACCATTTCCGGGGCGCCGCCGGGTCCCAGCGTGCTCGGCACGTCGCTGACTCTCACCGCGAGCGCCGGCGGCGGAACAGCGCCCTACTCGTTCTCGTGGACTCGCGGCGGCTCGCTCGTGGGCAGCGGCGCGAGCCTGACCGACTCGCCGCCCCTCGGCGCCAACACGTACCGCGCGATGGTCACGGACGCGAACGGTTGCACCGGCAACTCGGCGGACACCACCGTAAACGTCTTCGACTTCACCGTCTCGCTGACTCCCGCGGAGAACACGCTCTATCGCAACGGTCCGACCACGCTCGCGTCCTACACGATCCAGACCGGATCGGTCGCGGGCTCGGCGACCGGAGGCGCTCCGATCATCCTCGGGCTGAGCGTGACCGGCACCCCCTCTGACGCGACGGTGTCGCACTTCACCGGCGTCCCGCTCGGCGGGTCGTCCTTCCTGAACGTGCAGACCGGCCCGACGTCGTTCGGCGACTTCACGCTCGACGCGAAGGCCTCGTTCGGCGCAGCGAGCCGACACGCGACGGGGCTCCTCCACATTCTGAAAGACACGACCGCTCCGGAAATCACCCCGACGGTGACCGGGACGCTCGGCAACAACGGCTGGTACCGGAGCAACGTCACCGTGAGTTGGACCGTGAGCGACCCGGAGACGCCGTTCAACTCGACCGGCTGCGGGACCAGCGTGCTAACGACGGATACGGCCAGCATGAGCTTCACCTGCAGCGCGACGAGCGACGGCGGAATGGCCTCGCAGACGGTCAACGTGAAGCGGGACACGACACCTCCGACGTTCGCCCTCTCGCCGGTCACCGCCAACGCCACGAACTCGGCGGGCGCGAACGTCAGCTACGCCCCGCCGGCGAGCGACAACCTCTCGACGCCGACGGTCTCGTGCGCCCCGGCGTCAGGCTCGTTCTTCCCGATCGGAGACACCACGGTCAATTGCACCGCGACCGATGCGGCCGGGAACTCGACCAGCGGCAGCTTCAACGTCCACGTGAACAGCGCGTCCCAGCAGGTCACGAACATCATCAACCTGGTGAACAACCTGCCGAACGCGCCCGGCGGCAGCTTGAACGCAAAGCTGAACAGCATCCTCGCCGCGATCAACGCCGGTCAAACTGCGAACGCGTGCAGCCAGCTCAACGCGTTCATCAACGAGGTGAACGCGCAGAAGGGGAAGAAGATCTCGGTGGCCGATGCGAACGCACTCATCACGGCCGCGCAGGACATCAAGACCGCGCTCGGCTGTCCATAACGCGCGAGGGCGCTCAACCCTAACGCGGGATCTGGGTTGAGCGCGCAGCCGCGAGAAAGAGTCGTGAGCGGGAGACCGAGGGAGGCGCGTATCGAGCGCTCACCAGCGGTGCGCGCTCGACTGCTAGGGAGAAACGGGAGTTCGGGTGACGGATTCGGTGCCTGCCGCCCATCACTACGCCGCCTGGGCTGTTCTCTTGTAACCGCCTTCCTAGATCGAGCCCAAGAAGTTAGAAAACCAGGTGCTCTACCGTTGAGCTAGGTCGGCCAGTTCAGCTCCGTTCGCTTCTCATCCGAAGGGCGGGGCGTAGTGTTGCCGCAGGGGGAAGGTTCGTATGAGGAATTGGATCCAGCGGCACCCGCTCATCGCGCTCTTTGGTCTCA
>VBDX01000119.1 GCA_005881885.1 Chloroflexota bacterium | reverse complement strand
CACGAGGCCGATGCTTTCCTCGGATCCTCGGGGATTCTTGCAGGTAGCTTGGAGTCAGGTCCGACGCGCGATGAGCCAGGCGGCCGCACCGATAGCGATGACCGCGATCACCGCGCCGGCGAGCAGCACGGCGCCCGGGCCTTCGCTGGGCGCGGGTGCCGGCGTCGCTTGGACCGCGACCGCGGTGGCCGGCGCCGTGGCCACGTTCGCCGGTCCGGGCGTCGCTGACGCGGTAACGATCGGCGTTGGCGCCGGGGCGGATGGAACCGGCGTCGGCTCTGGCGTTGGCGGCGCGGTCGGGGCCGGCGTGGGCGCCGTCGTGCGCACCGGCGTCGGCGCCAGCGTCGGTGGTGGAGGAGGCGGAGCTGTCGGCGGAGGCGCGGTGGGGACCGGTGTCGCGGCGGCCTGCACGATCACCGAGCCACTCATCACGGCGCCATGGACTCCGCAGATGTAGTTGAACGTGCCTGCGCTGCTGAAGCTCAGCGATGCGCTCTGCCCCTGTGAGAGGACGGCTGTCTTGAATCCATCGTTGAAGAACGCGCTGTGCTGCGCGGCATCGCGGTTCGTCCATGTCACGGTGTCACCGACTCTGATCGTCACCGGCGTCGGCGAGTACGCGAAGTTCTGGATCGTCACGGCGAACGACGCCGCGTAGACCACCAGAGACATCGCCAGAAGGCCGCAACACACGAGGAGCGCCGCGGACCACGTGACGACCGCGGCCGGTCTCACGCTCATACGATACGGAACGTGCCGACCGTGTCCGCCGATACGCCCTTCGCGGTGCTTGCGCGTGAGGCGCAGCGGATCGGCGTGCGGCTCGACTCGGCGACGCTCGGGTTGTGCGAGAGGTACGCGGATCTGCTCATCGAACGGAATACGTCCGTGAACCTCACCGCGATCACCGCGCCGCTCGACATCGCGCGCAAGCACTTCCTCGACTCAATCACTGCGCTCGCCGTGCGCACATGGACGGGACGGGAACGCGTCGTCGATGTGGGCAGCGGAGCGGGCTTCCCGGGGCTCGCGCTGCGGCTCGCCCTGTCGGGTCTTCGGGTAACGCTCGTGGAATCGATGGGAAAGAAGGCACGCTTCCTCGAAGAGGTCACGACCACCCTCGCCATCGATGGGGTCGAGGTTTGCAACGCGCGCGCTGAAGCCCTGGCGCGCGAGCGGCGCGATCGCTACGACGTTGCGACCGCCCGCGCGGTTGGCTCCCTCGGCGCCGTCATCGAGTACCTCCTGCCGTTCCTTCGCGTAGGTGGCGACGCGATCGCGTGGAAAGGGCGCCTTCACGACGAGCTCGCCGGCGCCCGCAAGGCCTGCATCTCGATCGGCGGGGAG
Source organism: Chloroflexota bacterium (assembly GCA_005881885.1). Taxonomy (GTDB): domain Bacteria; phylum Chloroflexota; class Limnocylindria; order P2-11E; family P2-11E; genus 3-1-20CM-2-70-9. The sequence continues at coordinate 40,097 of VBDX01000119.1, read as the reverse complement.
ATCGTCAGGATCACGTCCACGTCGGATCTCGGACTTGGAGACACGCTACCCGGGCGATCACTCGTCGTCGTACGCAAGACACGGCCGACGCCGCCGCGCTTTCCGCGTTCCGCGGCCGAGGCGAAGCGTCGGCCGTGGTGATCGTCCCTTCCATCGACGTACGCGCGCGGCGCCTCGCCGATGGCTCCAGCGCGACCGTGAGCGCGCGAGCGCGCGAGCTCGTCGCTGCCGGCGCGCGGGAGTTGCACCTTGTCGATCTCGACGGCGCGGAGATCGGCATCTTCACGAACGTCGCCGTCCTCGCCGATGCGGCGCGCGCGTCGGGCGTCCCGTGCCGCCTTGCCGGCGGTATGTCGCGCGTCGAGGACGCGCACGATGCGATGGAGCGCGGATTCGCCGGCGTGCTGTTCTCGAGCGCGGTCCTTGGTGACGACGATCTGTTACGCGAGATCGGGAGACTCGGCGACGGGGCGATCGTCGAGATCGAAGCGAAGGACGGGTTTCTCGCGCCGCGCGGCGGTGACGCGAACCTCGTCGCGATCGCGACCGGTCGTGGCGTGCTCGCCTCGGCTCGTGCGGCGCTCGTGGCCGGGGTCCGCGCGCTCTATGTCATCGATCTCGGCGGAGAGGGACAGCTGTCCGGACCGCCGCTTGCCCTCATCGACGCGATCCGCGCCGTTGTGGGGCCGCGCGTGGCGCTCCATGCGGGCGGAGGAGTGCGTGAGCTCGCCGACGTTCGCGCGCTCGCCGCGCGCGGCGTGGCGTCGGTCGTGATCGGGCGCGCCTTTCGAGAGGGCCTGTTCTCCGTCGCGGAAGCCCAGCAAGCCGCGCTAACGTGAGGGCGGACGCGCGCGTGAAGGTCGCCGTCCTCAGCGACATCCACGCGAACCTCGTCGCGCTCGAGACGGTGCTTGCGGCGATCGGTGCGGTCGACGCCATCTGGGTCTGCGGCGACACCGTCGGCTACGGGCCCGATCCGTCGGATGTCCTCGCATTGCTCATCGAGCGGAAGGCGACGATCGTCGCGGGCAATCACGACCGCGCGGTAGCGAGGAACGAGGATCTCGAGCTCTTCAACCGGCCGGCGGCGCTCGCCGTGCGAATGCATCAGAGCTGGCTCTCGGCGGCCGAACGCGACACGCTCGCCGCCCTGCCGAAAACGCTCGAGACCGATGACGTGACGCTCTGCCATGGGAGCCTGCGCGATCCTCTTTGGGAGTACGTCACCAATCCGCGGTCCGCGACCGCGTCCCTCGCGCTGGCCAAGACGGCCCATTGCTGTGCGGGGCACACGCACGTGCCCGCGCTCTTCCGCGAGCGGCCGGACACGGAGCGGCCAGGTCGCGTGCGCTTCGAGACGCCGTACCCGCTCGTAGGACGGGTGTTTCTCAACCCGGGAAGCGTGGGCCAGCCTCGGGATGGCGATCCGCGGGCGGCATACGCCATCCTCGACCTTGCGGAGGGCACCATCACCTTCCATCGTTTGTCTTATGGAGTGGATGAGACACAACGACGCATCCGGGACCGGGGACTTCCGGCGATCTTCGCCGACCGTTTGGCGTTCGGGCTTTGAGCTCGTGTTCGCCGCGGCGCTTTTCGCCGGCTGCGCGAGCAGTACGAGCGGCGTGAGCAACACGCAGAGCGTCCCGTTCACCGATCACGGAACGACGCAGCAATCGGGCAACGACGGTGGCGCGCGGATCACGGTCGCGACCGACCCTGGCCCGATCGGGCTCGCCCAGCTCGCGCCGGCCGCTCTGGGTGGTCGCGTCTATATCGGGGTGTTCGCTGGGACGCAACGAACGGGTGGATACAGCGTTAAGGTCGACCGAATCGAGCGGAGCGGCGACAGCCTCGTGGTACATGCCGCGTTCAGCACCCCGGCGCCGGGGGCGCTCACGATCCAGGTGATCACCTCGCCGGCGCAGCTCGTGTCGATCGACCAGCAGACCGCATCGGGCGTGCACAGCGCCGTGTTACTCGATCAATCGGGGGCTGAGCGCGCCCGCGCGACCGTGACACAATCCCGTTCCTGATGTGAGCGACGACGAGGAGCCGGAGACCCCATCGCTCGAAGATCGCACCACGACGTCCGGGCGGCTTCCTGGTGACCGCTACGTTCGGATCCACCACACTTCTGACTTCCGCCGTCGAGGCGATCGCTATGTTCTCGGCGAGGACGCGCTGCGCCCCGAGGGCCCTCTCGGCCGGTCGTACGAGGCGGTCCGCCGTTTCCTGTTCGGCCCCCGCCTCAGCATGGAGGCGGAGGAGAGCGAGCGCCTGGGGGTCTTCACGGGACTCGCGATCCTGGGGTCGGACAACATCTCGTCATCGGCATACGCGACCGAGGAGGCCATGCGCGTCCTCGCGCTCGCCGGCATCGGCGCGTTCGTGTTTCTCACGCCCATCGCCATCGCCATCGTCGGCGTGCTCGCGATCGTGGTCCTTTCGCAATCGCAGGTGATCCAGGCGTACCCGAACGGCGGCGGCAGCTACGTCGTCGCGAGCGACAACCTGGGGGTGCTGCCGGGCCTCGTCGCCGCGGCGGCGCTGCTCATCGACTATGTGCTCACGGTCGCCGTGTCGACCGCGGCAGGTGTCCAGGCGGTGACGAGCTTCCTGCCGAGCCTGCATCCGTATTCCGTAGAGATCGGCCTCGTCTTCATCACGATTCTCATGATCGGTAACCTCCGCGGCGTGCGCGAGGCCGGCGTGATGTTCGCCGGGCCCACCTACGTGTACATCGCCGCGCTCGGGGTGCTGATCCTTTACGGCCTCTTCCGCATCCTCACCGGAGACGTCCCGCCGGCCGCGGTGGCGCCGAACCCATTCGGGGCCGAGGGCGAGCAGCAGCTCGTCGGCCTCGCCGGCGTGCTCCTCATCCTCCGCGCGTTCGCGTCAGGCTCGGTCGGCCTCACCGGAAGCGAGGCCATCGCCAACGGCGTGCCCAGCATGGAGAAGGACGAGCGCCGCAATGCCACGGTCACCCTCGTCCTGATGGGCGTGACCTTCAGCACGATCTTCCTCGGATTGACGTTCCTCGCGCAAGCCATCGGCGCGGTCCCCGATCGCTCTGAGGTCGAGACGCTCAACAGCCTCGTGACGCGGTCGCTCGTCGGATACACGCCTTTGTATTACGTCGTTCAAGGGTCCACGGCGCTGCTGCTGGCGCTTGCCGCGAATACCGGGTTCACGGGTTTCCCGCGCCTCGCGTCGGTGCTCGCGAACGACCGCTTCATGCCGCGCCAGTTCGCGTACCGCGGCGAGCGACTCGCGTTCTCCTTCGGGATCGTCGCTCTGGCCGTGGTCTCGGCGGCGGTCCTGGTATGGCGTGAGGGCAGCGTCACCGAGCTCATCCCCTTCTACACGATTGGCGTGTTCCTGGCCTTCACGCTTTCGCAGACCGGGCTCGTCCGGCGGTGGCGCCGCCTGCGATCGCCCGGCTGGCAGTGGCGGGCGGCTCTCAATCTGCTCGGCGCCGCGGTGACCGCCCTGGTGCTGGTCATCGTGCTCGTAGCGAAGGCCGGCGAGGGAGCGTGGCTCGTCGTGCTCGTGATCCCGGTGATCGTCTCGGTGCTCCTCGCCATCCACCGCCACTACATGCAGATGCAGGACGCGCTCGTGATCGAACGCCTCGACGAGGAGGTCCCCGCCGTTCGCCCGCCGGTGGTGATCGTTCCGGTAGGGCGGCTGGACCGTGCGACAGCGCGGGCCATTGCGTTCGCGCGCTCGATCTCGCCGGCCGTCAAGGCGGTTCACGTCGCGACGAGCGAGGAGAGCTCCCGAGAGTTCCGCAAGCGGTGGGAGCACTGGGCCGGCAAGGTCCCGCTCGACGTCATCGAGTCGCCGTACCGTTCGCTCGTGCCGCCGCTGCTCAAGTACATCGATCGGATCGACGAGCGCGACGATCGGCCGATCACGGTCGTCCTCGCGTCCTTCGTGCCGCACAGCTGGTGGGAGTGGCTGCTTCACAGCCAGACCGCGCTCCGGCTCAAGGCCAGCCTGCTCTTCCGCCCAAACACCATCGTCATCGACGTCCCGTACCACTTCGATAACGGGCACGACCATCAAGGGAAGCGTCATTGAGCGGCGAGGAGGAGCGCCCCGAGGCGCCGTCCCTGGAGAAGCGCGTGACCCAGGCCGGGCGTCACGTCGGCGATCGCTACGTCCGAATCGTCCGGCCGATCGGCAGCGGCCTCCGCGGTCACGGCGGCCGCTATGTCGCCACCGAGCAGACCATGGTGGCAGCCGGACGCCTTGGACGCGCCTGGAACGCCGGCCTGCGCGTCCTCATCGGCAAGCGTCTGCACAGCGAAGCGGAGGCCGAGGAGCGCGTTGGCGTCGCGACCGGCCTTCCGATCCTTGCCTCGGACAACATCTCGTCCTCGGCCTACGCGACCGAGGAAGCGATGCGAGTTCTCGCGCTCGCGGGGGTCGGCGCGCTCGCGCTGACGATGCCGATCGCGATCGCCGTTGTGTTCGTCCTGGCGATCGTCGTGCTCTCCGAGTCGCGGGTCATCCGCGCGTATCCGAATGGCGGCGGGAGCTATCTCGTCGCTCGCGAGAACCACGGGGTCATCGCGGGACTCGTCGCAGCGTCGGCCCTGCTCATCGACTACGTCCTCACCGTCGCGGTGTCGACCGCGGCGGGCGTCGCCGCGATCTCGAGCTTCATGCCGGAGATCCATCCGTATCGGGTGCCGATCGGCCTCGCGCTCATCGCCCTCCTCGTCATCGGCAACCTGCGCGGCGTGCGTGAGGCGGGCCTGCTGTTCGCCGCGCCGACCTACGCGTACATGCTTGGGATGGTCGGACTCCTCTCGATCGGCCTCTTCCGCATCGCGACCGGGGATGTTCCGCCGGCGGCGGTGCCGCCCGACCCCTTCGATCCGGCCGGGACCGTACCGCTCACGCTCCTGCTCGTGCTGCGCGCGTTCGCCTCCGGTTCCGTGGGGCTCACCGGTAGCGAGGCGATCGCCAATGGCGTCCCGAGCTTCCGCCGGCCGGAGACGCGCAACGCGGTGTTCACGCTCGTCCTCATGGGAACGATCTTCTCGGTGATCTTCCTCGGACTCACCTATCTCGCGACGACGATCGGCATCCGGCCCGACCAGAACGAGATCGAAACGGTGAACAGCATGATCACCCGCTCGGTCGTCGGCGCCGGCTCGCCGCTCTACCTCTTCGTGCAAGTGTCGACCGCGATCATCCTGCTGCTTGCCGCGAACACCGGCTTCACCGGCTTCCCGCGCCTCGCCTCGGTCCTCGCGAACGACCGGTTCATGCCGCGGCACTTCGCCGACGTCGGCTCCCGCCTCGCGTTCAACTTCGGCATCGCCTCGCTGGCGGTGCTCGCCGCCGTCATCCTCGCGGCGTTCGGCGGCAGCGTGAACGCGCTCGTCCCGCTCTACACGATCGGCGTGTTCCTGGCGTTCACCCTGTCGCAGTCGGGCCTGGTGCGTCGCTGGTGGCGCCTGCGCAATCCCGGCTGGCGGCTCTCGATGGTCATCAACAGCTTCGGCGCGGCAGTCACCGGGACCGTGCTCGTGGTGGTCGCGGTGACCAAGTTCCAGCTTGGCGCGTGGATGGTGCTCCTCCTCATTCCGTTACTTGTCGCTCTCCTCTACGGGATTCATCGGCATTACCAGACGGTGCAGGACGCGCTCGTGCTCTCGGGTGCCGAGCCGCGCGTCCCGGTGTTCGCCGCGCCGGTGGTCATCGTGCCGATCGCACGCCTGGACCGGGCGGCGATGCAGGCGCTGGCCTTCGCGCGCTCGGTGTCGCCGAACGTGAAGGCGGTCCACATCTCGACCTCGCGCGCGAGCGGGGACGAGTTCCGCCGGCGGTGGGAACGGCTCGGAACGGATATCGATGTGGACGTCCTCGAGTCGCCATACCGTTCGCTCGTGCAGCCGCTCCTGCGCTACATCGACGCGATCGACAAGTCCGACGACCGGCCCATCACCGTGGTGCTTGCGGAATTCGTACCTCGCCACTGGTGGGAGTGGCTCCTGCACAGCCAGACCGCGTTCCGTCTCAAAGCGAACCTGCTCTTCCGGCCGAACACCATCGTCATCGACGTGCCCTATCACTTCCAGGACACCGCCGACCTGAGCCGAGGTTAGACTCGCGCACTCATGCAGCCGAAGCGCGTCCTCGTGGCGCTCGCGGGGACGAGCGCGGACCCCGACATCATTCGGCTCGTTGCTTCGATCGCCAAGCCCGCGAAGGCGCAGGCGATCGGCATTCACGTGATCGAGGTGCGCTGGAACCTTCCCCTGGATGCGGTCATGGAGCAGGAGCTCGATCGCGGCGAGGAGCTCCTCGAAAGCGCCAAGAAAATCGCCGAACAGGCGGGCCTGGCGCTTGAGACCGAGCTGCTTCAGGCACGCGACGCGGCAGCGGCGATCGTAGATACGGCCGTGGAGCGCAAGTGCGATCTCATCGCGCTCGCAATGCCGTTCCGGAAGCGTTTGGGGAGGACGTACGTCGGCCGGACCGTCCAGAATGTGTACGTGAACGCGCCATGCGCGGTCCTCGCGTATCGTCAGGAAGAGACCAAGTGAACGTCGTCATCGTCGGCTGTGGCCGCGTGGGTGGATTCCTGGCGGGTCTGCTCGACGCCGAGGGGCATCGCGTCAGCGTCGTGGACATCGCGTCTCAGAATCCCGCGCGCGCCGAACGGGCCTGGTTCCCGCATCTGCCCCCATCGTTCAAGGGCGAGACGATCCTCGGCGACGGGACCGATCTCGATGTCCTCCGGCAGGCGGGCGTGGAGCGGGCGGATGCGATCCTGGCCCTCACCGAGGGCGACAACCGGAACCTGATGGCGGCGCAGATCGCCCAGAAGATCTTCGGCGTGAAGCGTGTCATCGCCAAGGTGAACGACCCGGTGCGCGCGCAGACCTACCGGAAGATGGGGATCGACACCTTCTCGCGGACGACGATCCTCGGCACGCTTCTCCACGCCATGCTGCAGGACGACCGCGAGGTCGGTGAGGTCCTCATCCGGAAGTCGCTCGCGCACGAGGAAGAGCTCGCCCACGAGCCGGTGAAGGTCCGATAAAGATGGTGACTCGGTCCACTCGTCACCATCTATACGTGTACCTCCTTGCGGAGGTGCTGTAGGTGTACTTCGTCGTCGCCGGGGCGGGTGAGGTCGGCTTCCACCTCTCGCAGGCGCTCCTCGAAGCAGGGCACGAGGTGACGATCATCGAGGCCGACCGGCGCCGCGCGAACTTTGTCCAGGACAAGCTCGGCTCCATCGTCATGAACGCCGCCGCGGACGAGGGGCGCGCGCAGATGGAGGCGGGCTGCTCGCGTGCCGACGCGCTCGTCGCCGTGACAGGCGACGACGCGAAGAACCTGGTCATCTGCCAGCTGGCGAAGCTGAACTGTCATACGCCGCGCGTGATCGCGCGCGTGAACAACCCCAAGAACGAGATCGTGTTCAAGACGCTCGGCATAGACGAGACGATCTCGTCGACCCGCGTACTCATGAACGTCATCGAGCAGGAGCTTCCCTCGGGCGGCTTCATGCCGATCATGCCCCTGGCCGGCACGGACAACGAAATGATCGAGGCCGAGATCGCTCCGGGCACGCCCCCCGCGGGCAAGACCATCGGCAGCTTACGTCTGCCGAGCGGCGCGCTGGTGGGCGGCGTCCTGCGCCGGGGCAAGCTCATGCATGCCGATGACGACACCAAGCTGGAGGTCGGCGACCGCGTGTTCGTCTTCGGGGCGACCGCATCCGAGAGCGAGGTCCGCAAGGCCCTCTTCGGCTAACTCACCATTTCGCCGCGTTGTCGCCGTCGGGGCCGGCAAGGGTGGCGTTGGCAAGTCCACTGTCGCCGTCGGCCTCGCGAAGGCGCTCCGTCGCCACGGGGCTGTGGGTATTCTCGACCTCGACCTCTATGCGCCGGACATTCCGGCGATGCTCGGGATCGCAAATCCGAAGTGGACTCACGTGTGGACGCTCGCACGGACCGGCCCCGTGGCGCGCGAGAGTCCCGTCGAGCGCGAAGGACTGTTCGTCGCCTCGACCGGGTTCCTCCTGGGTGAGGACCAGCCGATGGGCTTCGAAGCATCGACCCTCGAGCTGCTCGCCCGGCATCTCATCGACGAGGTCGCCTGGCCGGCGCTTGACTACCTCGTCGTGGATCTGCCCGCCGGCACCTCCGCGCTGCAGCACGTCCTCGCGCGACACCTGAAGGTGAGCGGCGCGGTCCTCGTGGTCACGCCGCAACGCGTCGCCCACCTCGACACGCAGAAGGTGGTCCGCCTCTATCAGCACCTGCGGATCGCCGTCCTCGGCGGCGTCGAGAACATGGCCTACCTGCGCTGCCCGCATTGCGACGAGGAGGTCGAGCTCTTTCCGGCAGCCGACGAAGCACAGACCATCTGGTCCATGGGCGTCGAACGGCTCGCGCGTCTCGCCTTCACGCCCATCGACACTCAGAAGGAAGCTATCGAGAAGCTCGCTGACCGCGTCGTGGAGAAGCTCGCCGCGTCCTAGACGTGGTAGGGGACGTCGATCACCACGACCTTCGGGTGGGCGAACAGGCGCAGTTGCAGCCGCAGGGACTGGTCGTACAGCGGAAGGAGCCATGGTCGCCGTGGAACGATCCCCGACACGACCACGGCGACCCGATGGTCGGGGTCGCCGGCGGAGATCGCGTCGAGGGCGGTCACGATCTGTTCGATCGGGTCGCGGCCGGCACTGAGCTCTACGAACGCGGCACCGGACGCCGCGCCCAAGCGGCGAAGCCGCCGTCGCGTAAGGGCCGCGTCCTCGCCCGGAAGCTGGAGGATCGTGAGATGCGAGGCGAGGGATCTCGCGTATCCGAGGGCGCGGAGGGCCGTGGCGTCCGGCGCTCCGATCGGAACGACGGCGTGCAGCGGCGCCGCGCGCGGTAGCGAGAGCGGCTCTTCACGGTCGAGTGCTCGCATGCGACAAGCCTCGCCGCCGTCCACTCAACGCGGTGTCAACGCACGGGGATCGCTCGCTCAACATTCGCTCAACGTTCAGGGCTCGTCTGAACGAAAGCGATACCCCACTCCAGGTTCGGTCGTGAGGAACTTCGGTTCCTGCGGGTCGTCCTCGATCTTGCGCCGTAGTCGCGCGACGTACACGTGTAGGTAATGAGATTCGTCACCGTAGTCAGGACCCCACACCTGCTGAAGCAACATGCGGTCGGTCAGCACTTTGTTGGCGTTCGTGAGAAAGACCTTGAGCAAGTCGTATTCGGTCGGCGTGAGGTGCACGGGTCGGCCCGCGACCGAGACCTCGCGGCGTTCGAGGTCGACCACCAGCTCGCCGCTCCGGATGCGCCGCTCGGTGCCGGTATTCGGACGCGCGATGTGCCGCAGCGCGACGCGGATGCGCGCGAGCAGCTCGTCGATCCCAAACGGCTTCGTCATGTAGTCGTCCGCGCCGAGATCGAGCGCGTTCACCTTGTCGTTCTCGCCGCCCCGCGCGGAAAGGACGATGATCGGCGTGCCGGAGCGCTCGCGGATATGACGCACGATCTCGAAGCCGTCGCCGTCGGGAAGGTTGATGTCGAGCACGACGAGGTCCGGCTGGCGGCGGTCGTAGCTGGCCTTCGCGTCGGTCGCGGTCTCGGCGGTCTCCACCTGGAAGCCATGGCCGCGCAGATTGGTGCGAAGTGTCCGCACCATCGCGGGCTCGTCGTCGACGACGAGGAGTCGCGCACCCGTCGCCTCCGCCCGCGGTGCGTTAGCCGCCATGCGCACCGACCGGCAGCGTGAACACGACCCGTGCGCCTTCGCTCACGTCCTGATCGACCCAGATCGATCCGGAGTGTGCTTCGACGAGCCGTTTGGCGATGGCGAGGCCGAGTCCGACGCCGCGCGAGCCTTGACCGGCTCGAGCGACCCGCACGAACGGCGCGAAGATGCGCTCCGCGTCGGCCGGAGCGATACCCGGTCCGTGGTCGCGGACTTCGAACTGCACGTCGCCGTCGTCGCGAGCAACGCGGATGCCGATCTCGGACCCCGGCGGTGAGAACTTCGCGGCGTTCTCGACGAGATTGGAGAGCACCTGTCCGATCTCCACGTAATCGAGCTCGACCGGCGGAAGATCCTCGGGCACGTCGAGCCGAACGGGATGACCGGCGGTGACCGGACGCATCCGGCCGGCCACGTCCTCGACGAGCGCGCCGACATCGTGCCATGCCTTGTGCGGCACGAGGGTCCCGTTCTCGATGCGCGAGAGGTCGAGGAGGTTCCCGACGACGCGATCGAGCCGCAGCGCCTCGTCCTGGATCGCGCCGGCGAATTCATCACGCTCGCGATCGGTCCAGGCGACGTCCTTTTGCCGCAGGCTGCCGGCTGAGGCGAGGATCGAGGCGAGCGGCGTCCGGAGCTCGTGGGAGACCGCGTGCAGCAGCTCGGTCTTGAGCTCGTCGGCGCGGCGGAGGGCTTCGGCCTCGGTGGCCTCCTCGCGAAAGCGGGCACGTTCGAGGGTGACGCCGAGGTGTGCCGCCGCGATGGCAAGCAGCCGCTCGTCACTCGAGCTAAGCGCTTCCGCGCGCTCGCGCGCCAGGATCAGCAGCCGTCCGATGCGTTGTCCCGATGCCGTGATCGGAATCACCTGCGTGAGCCGTTGACGGCGGCTGCCGGTCCGCGCGCCGACCAGCCGGATACGCCGGGAGGCACCGTGCTGGTCCATCATCCGCAGCTCGTTGCCGGTCGTGGCGCCTAGCGCAGCGCGCGCCGTCTCGTCGCGCGCGGCGGTCGCCGGCCGCGGCAGGATCTCGGCTTCCGCGTCGATCGCCAGCGCGTCGAGGTCGAGCGCGGCGCGGAAGTGCTCGGCGACCGCGGCCAGCGCGCGCTCCAGCTCGGGCTCCGCCATGAGGAACGCGGCCTCATACAGCAGCTTCGCATCGCGCTCGCGATGCTCGGCCTCCTGCGCGCGGGCACGCTCGCGCGCCGCGAGCGTACCGGTGACCACGGCCGTGATCAGAAAGAGCGCCAGAGAGAAGAGCTCCTCGGCGTCCGCGACGATGAGCTGATGCGTCGGCGGCACAAAGAACCAGTCGAAGGTGAGGAAGGCAAGTACGCTCGCCACGATTGCCGCAGTCGTTCCGAACGCCACCGCGACGAGGAGCACCGCGACGAGGTAGAGCATCGAGATGTTCGCGATCTGCGTCCGACCGACCACGAAACCGATGAAGACGCTGGTCAGTGCCACGGCGGCGACCGCGGCGACATATGGCACGAAACGTCGGATCACGGTCACGATTCTCTACCTCGCCCTGCGGTCGCTTCCTGGACGCCGGGCATGGCGAGGCCCGCGGCGACGCTCGTGAACGCCGCGGCGTCCTTCACTTTCGCCCCCGGCAGGATCCGCTGGACCAGCGCGCGCACCGCGGGGATCGCGCTCGATCCGCCGGTGTAGACGACCTCGACGACGTCGTCCGGAGCTATCTCCGCATCACGCAGGACCTGCGCGACCAGCGCATCGATCTCTTGGAGGAGCGCAGCGATCAATCGCTCGAAGCGGCCGCGCGTCGCCCGTGCATCCACGTCGACGTCGGCGTGGTGGTACGAAAGGATCGCGGAGGCCGCGCTCGAGAGCTCGCACTTCATCGCGTCGACGCTCTGGAAGATCTCGTACCCGAGCTGGAGCTCGATCGCACTCCGCAGCGCGGCAAGCTCGCGTTTGGGTGCGCCCGCTCGCACCAGATCGTCGAGCGCGTCGAGCAGCGGCTTCTCGTTGAGGGAGGAGAGTGCATGCCAGTCGCGTAGAGCGTTGACGATGTAGCGGGGGAGCCGCAATCGTTTCGGCCCCCACTCCGCTCGCGATCCCAGACGCGGAGCGACCACTTCATCGATCAGAAGCTCGGTCGCGCGATCGCCGCCGATGGGACCGCCCGCCGTCGCCCTGACGGCCACACCACGCTCGTCCCGCCGGACGACGCAGAGGTCCAGCGTCCCACCGCCGAAGTCGAAGACGAGACTCGTTCCCACGGCGGTCCCGGCGGCGTGAGCCGCCGCGACGGGCTCGGCCACGAAGCGGACGGTCCGAAAGCCCGCGAGATCCGCGGCCGCGCGAAGCCGGGTCGTCGCGCGCTCGTCGGCGTCCTGCGCGCCGATGAAGCGCACCGGTCGGCCGAGCGTGATCTCCTCGGGTGCGACACCGGTCAGCTCCTTGGCGCGCTGGCGGACGTGCGCGAGGATCAGAGCGATCAGCTCTTCCAAGCCCTTCGCGCTCCCGAAGACGTTCGTCCTCGTCTCGAGCGGATCGCCGAGGAACGTCTTGAGCGCCTGGAAAAGTCGCCCCGGCGCGTGCGTGTCGGTATAGATGTGCGCCTCGACGGTCGGCTGCTCGGGGTCGGATGAGGCCATACGGATCCCGAGCATCTGGAACTCGCGACGGAGCGGGCCGCGCGTTCGGTTGTCTTCGAGATACGCCTCGATCGCCGGGCGCCCGACAAGCGGAGTCCCGTCGCGGCGGATGTACAGAACCGTCGGCATCGTCTCGCCCGCGACCGGATCGATGGGGAGTACACGAGTCGACGCGCCGTCATTGACCGCGAGAGATGTATTGGAGGTGCCGAAGTCAAGACCGAAGCGCACGGGCCAAGAAGCGTAGGGGCGCGCAGGGCTGGCCTGCCGAGGGCCCCCGCGCGATGGGGAGCCGGCCGCCAGGCCGGGGGGACCCCGTCGCGTAGAGAGGGTTTCGGCAGGCCGCCCTGTGCGCGGGCTTGCCCGGCCGCTGGGAGGCGGCACGAGCGCTGAGAGGACTCTTGACAACGGTATTGATAGATCTTTAGATATTGGTCGTGGCAACTGGCCGTCGACCCGTCTACGTCATCAGCATCGCCGCGAGCCTCGCCGGATGCCATCCGCGAACGCTGCGGATCTACGAGGAGGAGGGCCTGCTCGATCCGGTCCGAACGGACACGAACATCCGCCTCTACTCCGACGATGATCTCGAGCGTGTGCGGGCGATCCGCTATCTCACGCAGTCGCGGGGGGTCAACCTCGCGGGCGTGAAGCTCCTGTTCCAGCTGCGCGACGCCGCCGATCTCCTGGGTGAGATCGCAGCCCAGCTGGCGGAAGCGGATGCGCAGGCAGAGGGCGGGGGACGTGTCGAGAACGTGACGGACGGCGAGCGCGGCCGGAGGCCGCGAAATCGTCAACGCCCCAAGGGCGTTGAGCTGTAAAAGAGGAGGCCACCTATGACCATCGCACGCTTCAGCCCACTTGGAGACGTCGTTTCTCTGCGTGAGGCGATGGATCGTCTCTTCGAGGACAGCGTCAGCCGTCCCAACGGCGGTTGGAGCACCGTAGCTGCCGGCCAAGTCGTTGTGCCGGTGGACCTCTGGGAGACCAAGGACGCCTATCAGGTGCGTGCGGACCTGCCGGGTCTCACGCCGGACGACATCGAGATCAACGCCACCGCGGAGAACTTCACCATCAGCGGTGAGTTCAAGCCCACGACGGACATGACGAGCGGCTGGCTCCGTCACGAGCGTCGCATCGGGAAGTTCGCACGGAGCTTCACCGTTCCGGTGCAGATCGACCCGACCAAGGTCGAGGCCAAGTTCACGAACGGCGTTCTTGAGCTCGTCCTCCCGAAGGCCGAGAACGTCAAGCCGCGCACGATCAAGATCAACGCTTTTGCCAAGTAACTAGAAGGAAGAGAAAAGTGACCGACCCCGAGACGAAGACCACGACCCCTGACGGGCCGGGAGCATTGTTCCCGCGCGACCTCCCGCTCGTGCCACTGCGCGAAGCGGTCGTTTTCCCCAAGCTGGTGGTACCGCTCGGGGTCGGTCGCGAGAAGAGCGTCGCGGCGATCAACGCCGCGATGGCCGAGGAGAAGCACTACATCATCCTCGCGGCGCAGAAGGATGCCGAGGTCGATGATGTCGCCCCGGATCAGATCTACTCCGTCGCCACGGTGGCCGAGATCGTCCGCCTGCTCCGGATCCCCGACGGCAGCGCGCAGATCATCGTCCAGGGCCTTCAGCGGGTGCGAATCACGGGCTTCGAGCCGGAGTCGCGCTACTTCCGTGTCACGTTCGATGTGCTCCCCGACGAGGTGGGCAACGCCGTCGAGCGTGAGGCGCTCCTGCGCAGCGTGCGAGGGCTCTTCGAGAAGTATGTCGACAACGGCGGATCGATCCTTCCCGAGCTCGCGATGACCGCGAAGAACACAGAGGATCCCTCGCACTTCGCGGACCTCGTGGCGTCGAGCCCGGACCTCACGCTCGAGCAGCGCCAGCAGCTGCTCGAGACGCCGAGCGTCGTCGAGCGACTGAAGTTCCTCTCGGTTTTCCTCGCCAAGCAGAACGAGATCCTCGAGCTCAAGGCGAAGATCCAGAGCGAGGTCCAGCAGACGCTCGATAAGACGCAGCGCGAATACATCCTCCGCGAGCAGATGAAGGCCATCCAGAAGGAGCTCGGCGAGGATGAGGGCGGCGCGGAGCTCAAGGAGCTCAAGGACAAGATCGAGCAGGCCGGAATGCCCGAGCCGGTCAAGGAGAAGGCACTCAAGGAAGTGGGCCGGCTCGAGAAGATCCCGCAGGCCTCACCGGAGACCGGCGTCATTCGGACGTACGTCGACTGGCTCGTCTCGCTCCCGTGGAACAAGGCGGCGAGCGACGACTGGGACATCGCGCAGGCCGCGAAGATCCTCGATGAGGACCACTACGGCCTGCCCAAGGTGAAGGATCGGATCATCGAATACATGGCGGTGCGCAAGCTCAGCCAGAACCTGCGCGCGCCGATCCTCTGCTTCGTCGGCCCGCCCGGCGTGGGCAAGACGAGCCTCGGCAAGTCCATCGCTCGCGCGATGGGCCGCAAGTTCATCCGCATGTCGCTTGGTGGCATCCGTGACGAGGCCGAGATCCGCGGCCACCGACGCACCTACGTTGGTGCGCTGCCCGGCCGCATCCTCCAGAACATGAAGACCGCGGGCGAGATCAACCCCGTCTTCATGCTCGACGAGATCGACAAGGTCGGCGCGGACTTCCGCGGCGACCCAAGCTCGGCGCTCCTCGAGGTGCTCGACCCCGAGCAGAACAACGCGTTCAGCGACCACTACCTCGAGGTGCCCTACGACCTCTCGAAGGTCATCTTCATCACCACGGCGAACATCGAGGACACGATCATCCCGCCGCTGCGCGACCGGATGGAGATCATCCGTCTCCCCGGCTACACCGAGGACGAGAAGATGCACATCGCGACGGGCTTCCTCCTGCCGAAGCAGCTGAAGCAGCACGGCCTGGAGGATGGCAAGCTCACGATCACCGACGAGACGCTCAAGAAGCTCGTCCGCGAGTACACCCGTGAGGCGGGCGTCCGCAACCTGGAGCGGGAGATCGGCACGATCTGCCGCAAGGTCGCCCGCGCGATCGCGGAGAAAAAGGCTGAGACAGTTGAGGTCAAGCCTGAGGACCTCAATACCTATCTCGGCCCCGAGCGTTTCGAGTACGGGCTCGCGGAGAAGGAAGACCAGGTCGGCGCGGCCACAGGCGTCTCGGTTTCCGAGCACGGCGGTGATGTCCTCACCGTCGAGGCGACGATCATGGATCAGGGGAGCAAGAACGAAGAGTTCGTGCTCACCGGCCAGATCCAGAAGGTGATGGAAGAGTCCGCGATCGCGGCGCTCAGCTATGTCCGCGCGCACTACGCTGAGCTCGGGGTCCCGAAGGGCTTCTTCAAAGATCACGCCATGCACATCCATGTGCCGGCGGGCGCGATCCCCAAGGACGGCCCCTCGGCGGGCGTGACCATGGCGACGGCGATCGTCTCGGCGCTCACGGGCCGCAAGGTTCGCAAGGACGTCGCGATGACGGGCGAGATCACCCTTCGTGGCCTCGTCCTGCCGATCGGCGGGGTGAAGGAGAAGCTGCTTGCGGCGCACCGCGCCGGGATCAAGACCTTCCTCATGCCGAAGAAGAACAAGAAGGACCTCGTGGACGTCCCGCAGGAGGTCATCGACACCGTCGACATCAAGCTGATGGAGAACATCGACGAGGTACTGAAAGCCGCGCTGTTGCCGGGACCCAGCGTGACGCCTGCGCAGATCGAGGCGGCACGCCCGAGCATCACCCCGCCGGCGCCAGCTCACTAATTTTCGGGGGCGTAACGGATGCCGGTCGAGTACAAGGACTACTACAAGATCCTTGGCGTTCCGAAGAACGCCACGACCGAGGACGTCAAGAAGGCCTACCGCAAGCTCGCGCGCAAGCACCACCCGGACGTCAACAAGAGCGCTGGCGCCGAAAAAGCCTTCAAAGAGATCAACGAGGCCAACGAGGTCCTCTCCGATCCTGAGAAGCGCAAGCGCTACGACACGATCGGCCCCGAGTGGGAGCAGTTCGCGAGGGGCGGAGGCGCACGGCCGGGAGGCTCAGGTGGCTTCCAATACGTGTACACGGGGCAGCCCGGCGAGAACCCGTTCGGCGATGCGGGCGGGTTCTCCGACTTCTTCCGAACACTCTTCGGGCAGGCGGGCAACGGCGGCGGCGATACGGACGACGTCTTCACGCGGGCGCGGCCGCGCGCTCGCACTCGGGCGCGCCAAGGCGAAGACGTCGAGGGCGAGGTCGAGGTCACGCTTCCCGAGGCGTATCGCGGGACGGAGCAGGTCATCCAGATCTCACGAGCGGACTCTCCTAACGGTGGTCCGCCGAGACGCCTGACGGTGAGAATCCCGCCCGGTGTTCGCGATGGACAGCGCATCCGACTTGCAGGGCAGGGAAGCCCTGGTGAGAACGGCGGGCCCCCAGGCGACGCCTACCTGCGCGTCCGCGTGAAGCCACATCCGTTCTTCACCCGCGATGGCGACGATCTTCGTGTCGAGCTTCCGGTCGCGCTGCATGAGGCCATGCTCGGTGGCGAGGTCACTGTCCCGACGCTGAAGGGACGCGTGTCGCTCCGCATCCCGCCGGAGACACAGAACGGGCGGACCATCCGCTTAGCCGGGCAGGGCATGCCGCGGACGGGCGGCGGTCACGGTGATCTCTACGCCACTGTGAAGGTCGTCATGCCGACGAAGCTGAACGAGAAAGAGCGCGAGCTGGCGCGCGAGATCGCATCGTCACACAGCGGGGAGAACGTCCGGAGCCATCTGTTGTGAACACAAGCGAGTCCACCAGCCTTGAGCGTGTCTTGGCCGAAGGCCAGAGATTGAGCAGGTAACGAAATGATCGATCCGAACAAACTCAC
Organism: Chloroflexota bacterium; assembly: GCA_005881885.1. Classification (GTDB taxonomy): domain Bacteria; phylum Chloroflexota; class Limnocylindria; order P2-11E; family P2-11E; genus 3-1-20CM-2-70-9. The sequence continues at coordinate 22,892 of VBDX01000119.1, read as the reverse complement.
CGAGAAATCACAGGAGGCGCTCGTCGCCGCGCAGCAAAAGGCGCGCGAGGAGGGCCATGCGCAGATCGACGTCGAACATCTCGCGGCGGCACTCATCGACCAGCCCGGTGGGATCGTTCCGAGCGTCCTCACCGCCCTCGGCGTGCAGCCAGCGCAGCTTTCGACCGCCCTTGCGACCGAGCTTCAGCGTCAGCCAAAAGTCAGCGGCAACGTGCAGATCGGCGCGTCCGCGCGCCTCGGGCGCGTCCTGCAGCAGGCGCAGAAGGAGGCCCAGGGCCTCGGCGACGAGTTCGTGTCGACGGAGCACCTGCTCCTCGCGATGTCCGAAGACCAGGGTTACACCGGACAGGCGCTGAAGCGTCTCGGTGTCACCCACGAGCGCGTGCTCTCCGCGCTCAAAGAGGTCCGTGGGAACCAGCGCGTGACCGATCAGAACCCCGAGGGCAAGTACCAGGCCCTTGAGAAATACGGCCGCGACATCACCGAGCTCGCCCGAAAGAACAAGCTCGACCCGGTCATCGGCCGCGACGAGGAGATTCGCCGCGTCATTCAGGTGCTCTCGCGACGCACGAAGAACAACCCGGTGCTCATCGGCGAGCCTGGCGTCGGCAAGACCGCGATCGTCGAGGGCCTCGCGCAGCGCATCGTCCGCGGCGACGTCCCCGAGGGACTGAAGGACAAGACGATCTTCGAGCTCAACATCGGCTCGCTTCTCGCCGGCGCGAAGTACCGCGGCGAGTTTGAGGAGCGCCTCAAGGCAGTGCTCAAGGAGATCGCCTCGAGCGAAGGACAGATCATCCTGTTCATCGACGAGCTGCACACGGTCGTCGGCGCGGGCGCGGCCGAAGGCGCGGTCGACGCGGCGAACATGCTGAAGCCCATGCTGGCGCGCGGCGAGCTGCATACGATCGGCGCGACGACGCTCGACGAATACCGCAAGCACATCGAGAAGGACGCGGCGCTTGAACGTCGCTTCCAGCCGATCTACGTCGGCGAGCCATCGGTCGAGGACACCATCTCGATCCTGCGCGGCCTGCGCGAGCGGTACGAGATCCACCACGGCGTTCGCATCCAGGACGCGGCGCTCGTGGCCGCCGCGACCTTGTCGGCGCGGTACATCACCGACCGCTTCCTGCCGGACAAGGCGATCGACCTCGTCGACGAGTCAGCGTCGAAGCTGCGCATGGAGATCGATTCGATGCCCGCGGAGCTGGACGAGGTCGAGCGCGCCATCTCCCGGCTGGAGATCGAGCGCGAGGCCCTGAAGAGGGAGACCGACGAGGCCTCGAAGGATCGGCTCCAAAGGCTCGAGCGCGAGCTGGCCCACCTCAAGGAGGAGTCGAGCGAGCTGCGCGCGCACTGGCAGCAGGAAAAGGCGGCGCTCACGGAGATCCGTGACAAGAGGAAGCAGCTCGAGGCGCTCCGTGCGGAGGTCGAGCGCGCCGAGCGCGCGGCCGACTACGCCAAGGCGGCGGAGCTCAAGTACAGCACCGTCGCGAATCTCGAGCGGGAGATCGCGCGGGCCGCAACGCGTCTCGCTGAGCTCCAGAAGGGCCGCAAGATGCTCACCGAGGAGGTCACCCCGGAGGACATCGCCGACGTCGTCGCGAAGTGGACCGGTATCCCGGTGACGAAGCTCCTCGAAGGCGAGGTCGCGAAGCTCCTCCGCATGGAGCAGAACCTCCACCAGCGTGTCGTTGGACAAGATGAGGCGGTGACGGTGGTCGCGAACGCCGTCCGCCGCGCGCGTGCGGGCATGCAGGACCCCAACCGTCCGCTTGGGTCATTCCTCTTCCTGGGCCCCACCGGCGTGGGCAAGACACTGCTCGCCAAGGCGCTGGCGGAGTTTCTTTTCGACGACGAGAAGGCGCTCGTCCGGCTGGACATGTCCGAGTACATGGAAAAGCACACGGTCGCGCGGCTCATCGGCGCGCCGCCCGGCTACATCGGGTTCGAGGAGGGCGGACAGCTCACCGAAGCAATACGGCGGCGGCCGTACTCCGTGCTCCTGCTCGACGAGATCGAGAAGGCGCACCCCGACGTCTTCAATGTCCTCCTGCAGATCCTCGACGACGGGCGTCTCACCGATGGGCACGGTCGCACAGTCGACTTCAAGAACGTCGTCATCATCATGACGAGCAACGTCGGGTCGACGTTCATCACCGAGCTCGCCGACCAGCAGGACCTCCTCCGCAAGCGCGTCATGGACGCGCTCCGCGGTCAGTTCCGGCCCGAGTTCCTGAACCGCGTCGACGAGATCGTCATCTTCAAGAACCTCGTGACTGCGCAGCTCATGGAGATCGTCGAGAAGGAGACGCAGATCCTCGCCAAGCGGCTTGCGGAGCGAAAGATCACGCTCGACCTCTCCGACAACGCGAAGTCGCTGATCGCAAAAGAAGGATTCGATCCGGTCTACGGAGCGCGTCCGATCAAAAGGACGATCCAGCGCCTGGTGATCGACCCGCTCGCGCAGAAGGTCCTCGCGGGCGAGTTCAAGGAGGGCGACACGGTCTTCGTGGACGCGCAGGACGGCAAGATCGTCTTTTGGAGCGAGCAGTACGCGCAAGAGAAGGCCGAAGAGCGCGAGCGCGAGCCCGCCGGCGCGGGACGCGGCCGCAAGATGAACTAGGCGGCGCGTACGTTCGCGCCGCTTCTTAGCGTAGTGGTCTGATGCGCGCCCTCGGCGGCCTCGTCCTCGCGGTCTGGCTCTGCGCGTGCGAGGCTGTCGCGACCGCTCCAACACCGGCGACTTCGACGCCCGCGCCGGCCGTCGGCAGTCCGACGGCCACGATATCCGCCCCGCGCTCGGCAACCCCCGCGCCAACGAGGGCGCCGATGTGGGGACTGCAGGCATGCGAACCCGATGCCGCATGCAACACCATCGTCGACACCCTCAACAGAATCAGCCTCGCAAAGATGAACGATCATCTTCTCGCGCTGACCGGCGTCGGCTCGCGCGACCCGCGTCATCCCGGCCATGCGAAGGCCGTCGCCTACATCAAGGAACAGCTCGGCGCGCTCGCGTACTACGGCTGGAAGATCGAGTCACAGCGCACGGTCTATCAGGGCATCCCGCTCGAGAACATCTTCGCCAGCATCGAGGGCGCGACCGCCGCGTGGAGCGGATCGATCATCCCGCCGCTCCCGCCGTCGACGACGTCCATTCTCGTGTCGGCCCACTACGATTCGATCGCGAACCGCACGCCAGGCTGGCGACCGGCCCTGGACCCGGCGCCGGGCGCCGACGACAACGCGACGGGCACCGCCGCGCTGTTGGAGTTCGCGCGCGTGATCTCCCAAGGTGTTCGGGAGCAGCTCCGCAGCCGCATCGTGCTCGCGTTCTTTGACGGCGAGGAGCTGTTCTTCAAGGGCAGCGGCGCGTACGTGAGTTCACTGGAGAAGCCGTACCGCTACAAGGCCGCGATCAACCTGGACATGGTCGGCTTCAACCCCTTGGCGGATCGGCTCGACCTGCTTTGGTACACAGACGTGTCAGCCGGCCTGCGCGACGAGGTCATGAAGGCGAACCGCCTTTACAGCATTGGCATCTCGCCGCTGAACCCGCAGTTCGCGATGGACGGCAACACGATCATGGACGCGGCGCCGTTCGGGCTCGCCGGCATTCCGTCGATCGCGCTCTGCCAGCGCTACGGGGATAACGACTCCACGTTCCCCGGCAACTACACCTTCCACACAGTGAACGACACCCCGGACAAGATCACCAACGCGCGCCTCTGGCTCAAAGCCGCGAAGCTCACGCTCGCGACGGCGCTCGAGCTTGCGCGCTAGGCGGGAACGGCCAGCCTGCGGCTACGCCACGTCTTCCAAAGCCACAGCGTCCCCGCGATCGAAAGGACCGTCCATCCGATCCACGAGACGAGCACGCCCATCGCGACATCGGCGCGGATCGAGATCGAGGTCTCGTCCTGCGTCGCGGCCCAGCCGAGCGCGGCGGCGCAATAGGGCATGCCCGCGGCGAGCACGAGCACGCCGATCGATGCCCAGAGTCGGATATTGAGGAGTTTTCGCATCGCGCCCGAGCGTACCGAGCGGTATCACGGGGCGAGGCTCAAAGCGGAATAGATCTGGCGCAGAAACCGGCTTGGGACCGTCGCGAGTCGCCGTGTCTCGATAAGGCCGACCTCGGCCGCGAGGGAGCGCCAGGTCTCGAACGTCATCGGATGAGGGACCCACGGGTTGCCGCGGTCGCTGTCGTATTCGACGAGCAACAGCTTTCCGCCGCTCCGGACGTAACCCCGCACCAGCGCGAGTACCGGAAGCTTGTCGTCGACGAAGTGCAACGAGTTCGCCATGACTATGCCGTCCAGATCGGCAAGATCCAACCGGCGTGTGAAGTCGGCGACATGCGTGCGCACTTCGGCCTGCGGAACCGCGGAGACGAACGAGCTCCGGAGCTCCGCGAGCGCGCCTGGGTCGCGGTCGACGGCGTGGATCACGCCGTGCGGCCCGATGAGGTCGGCGAGCGCGAGCGTGAACGCGCCCGCACCTGCGCCGAGATCCGCCCAGCTGCCGCCCTCGTTCTGCCGCACGCCGCCAGCGAGGAGCCGGACGTGATCGGCGTGACGCATTTAACGACCGATGTCGCTTTCCGGCCAGCCATCCGTCGATAGGGCGATCGTGACCGGCCCGTCGGCCTCGATCGTGACGCGCATCGTCGCGCCGAAACGGCCTTGTCGCACCTCGAGCCCCTTCCCACGGAGCACGCCACAGAAGGCATCAAAGAGACGGTGCCCGACATCGGGCGGCGCGGCGGCCGTGAAATCGGGTCGGCGACCATGACGAGCGTCGCCGTACAGGGTGAACTGGGGGACCACCAGGACCGAGCCGCTCACGTCGCCGAGCGCGCGCTGCATCCGACCATCCTCTTCAAAGATACGCAGACCGGCGATCTTCGCCGCGAGGCGCTCGCCGTCCTCAGGTCGATCCTTGACGCCGACGCCGAGCAGGACGACCACGCCGCGGGCGATCTCGGCAGTCCGCTCGTCATCGACGTGCACGGCAGCCGAGCGCACCCGTTGAACGATCGCGCGCAGTTAGTCGCTCACTCCAACATCCAGGGATTGTCGCCACGCACGACCGCTTCGACTTCGCTCGCCGACAGGTGCCCGGGCGTGAAGACGGTCATGCTTTTTCCGAGCGGCAGGCGGGTGACGTAGGTCACCTTGCCGAATCGATAGCCGTGCTGAAAGAGAAAGCGCTTGCCGTCGATCTCGATGAGCTGGCGGCGCGCCGATGTCGTGGACGGCACGTGTGAAGTATGTGCGAGTGCGCCGCTCGGTTTGGGCCTAGCCTCCGAAGCCCGGATCTTCGGGTGTCGTCGGTACGGGGCCGGCCGGGTTCTCGGGGACAACAGGAACCCCGCCGCCGAAACCGGGATCCTCCGGAACGGTTGGCGGCGCGGGAGCGGGGTCTGCCGGAACGGTCGGCGGCGCCGGCTCCGCGGGAGGAGCCGTCGGGTCGGGAACCACTGGATCGTCTGCAAGGGCGACACTGACCTGCAGCGAGAACGTGAGGAGGAACGCGAGCGCAAGCGCTCGGGCGAGACGTGAACGGATTGGTCTCATCTCTTCATCCTCCCCTATTGTGCGCGCCGCTCGCTTCGCTATCCTACGTGGAGTCTACCGGGGGCCGGGTAGAGCGGCTTTCAGACCGGTCTCCATAAGGGGGAGCGTCGGGTGGCCAGCCTTCCTGAGACTGTCCAGGGTCCGAGCACGCTCGGGGAACGTGTACGAGCTGCGCGCAGAGAGCTCGGAATGAGCCAAGCGCAGCTGGCTGGCGGAGAGTTGACCAAGGGCTTCATCAGTCAGGTGGAAGCCGGCCTGGTCAGACCGTCTGTGCGTTCGCTTCAGATCATGGCGAACCGCCTGGGCCGGAGCCTCGATTACTTCCTCGGCGACGAGCCCCTCGCCGCGATGAAGCGACTGACGTTCCACCGCCTCGCGGCCGAGGCCGCCGTCGAGCGGCATGATTGGGACACCGTGCGGGCCGAGGTCGCGCGCGGGCTCGGCGAGCGACCCCAGCCGCGCGAGCACGCGAAGCTGCTGCGCTTCCTCGCACAGGCCGAGATCACCTCGGGCGACCGCGAAGCCGCGTTCGAGCACATCGCGCGCGGCCTTGGGATGGTCACCGCCGCCGCCGAACCGATCGAGGTCGCTCACCTTCTCTACTTGCGTGGCCTCGCGTACGGGCAGCAGGGTCATTACGTCGCGGCGGGCGAAGCGCTAGAGGCGGCCCGCGACGTCGTCGAAAAGTACGAGCTCACCGACCCGCGGCTCCGCGCGCGCATCCTCGTCTCGCTGGGTACCGCATACCGCCGGTTGCGCCGCACCACGAAGGCCGCGCAGACCTACGCCAGCGCGCTTTCACTCGCGTCGAGCGTCGACGAGCTCCGGCTTGCCGCGCAGGGCTACATGGGCATCGCGGTCTCGCTTTACGACTCCGGCGAGCTCGATGGCGCGATCGCCAACTACCAGCGCGCGCTCGACCTGTTCGAACGCGTCAGCGATACGGGCTTCGAGCTCTCGGTGCTGCATTCGCTGGCGTCGGTGCACCTGGAGCACGGCGACATGCAACAGTCCGCGGACCTCGCGCAACGCTGCGCGGCCCGAGCGAGAGCGGTCGGCGACAAGCGCATGTCCGCCGTCGCCGAGGTGGTGCTCGCACGCATCGCGCTCGCCGCGAACGACGCGGCGGGGGCGTTGCGGCTCGCGCAGGGCGCCGAGCGGATTCTCGAGGATGTCGGCGACGCCGTGCAGCGCGCCGACGCGCTGCGCGTCATCGGATCCGCCAACGACGCCATCGGCGATTACGAGGCCTCGGACCAGGGCTACCGGAAGTCGATCGAGCTTCTGACCGCCTCCGGCGACAGCCCCGATCTGTCCGCGTTCGCGGCCGAGTACGCACGGAAGCTGCGCGTGCGCGGCAAGGTCGACGAGGCATTCGACCTGCTCGAGCTCGCTCGCCAGGGAGCGCCGAAGACCTAGGATCGCGCCATGCCCCGAGACGCGCTGACCTTCGACAACGACGCCATCGCGAAGGTCCTGGACGAGATCGCTGACCTCCTCGAGCTCAAGGGCGAGAACGTGTTCCGCGCGGTGACCTACCGTGCCGCGGCGCGTTCGATCCGCGACCTGCGCGAGCCGCTCGCGAAACTCGCCCAGGAGAAGCGACTCACGGAGATTCCCAAGGTCGGACCATCGGTCGGCGAGGCGATCGAGCAGATCATCGCGACGGGAAGCTCGAGGCGCCACGAGGAGCTCAAAGCGGCGGTCCCGCCAGGGCTGCTCACGCTCCTTCGTGTCGGCGGTGTCGGTCCGGCCACCGCTCGCACCATCTACGACCACCTGCGCATCACGACGATCGAGGAGCTCGAAGAGGCGGCGAGGGATCACCGGCTGCAGCAGCTTCCGAAGATCCAGGCGAAGACCGAAGAGAACATTCTGCGGTCGATCGCGGCGTTGAAACAGCGCACCGGTCGTTCGCTCATCCACGAGGCGAAGGCCGCCGCGACCACCATGGTCGATTACTTACGCACCGAGACCGGCACCGACCGGATCGCGATCGCCGGCAGCCTCCGGCGCTACAAGGAAACGATCGGCGACATCGACATCGTCGTCGCCGCGGACGACGCGGGACCGATCATGGAGACCTTCGTCCGTGCTCCGAGCATCGAGCGCATCCTCGCGCGTGGCGACACGAAGTCCTCGGTGGTCGTGGATCGCGGACTGCAGATCGACCTGCGCGTGGTGCCGCCCGCCTCGTTCGGCGCGGCGCTCCTCTACTTCACCGGCTCGAAGGAGCACAACGTCCGGCTTCGCGGGCTCGCCCTTCGGCGCAAGCTGCTCTTGAACGAATACGGGCTCTACCGGGTGGGCGCCGAGGCACGTGGCCAGGAGATCGCGTCGGCGACCGAGGAAGAGGTCTACGCCGCGCTCGGCCTCGTCTGGATCCCGCCGGAGCTCCGCGAGGACCGCGGAGAGATCGATGCCGCCCAGAGCGGAGCGCTGCCGAACCTGGTCGCGTTGGCAGACGTCCAAGGTGACCTCCACACGCACACCAACTGGACCGACGGTCGCGACCCGCTCGCCGACATGGCAAGACGCGCACGCGCGAAGGGGTATGCGTATCTCGCGGTCACCGATCATTCGCCCGGCCTGGGCATGACCAACGGCCTCTCGCTCGAGCGAGTTGGGGCCCGGATCGCGGAAGCGGCGAAGCTCAACGAAGAGCTCGCGCCGTTCCGCGTGATTGTCGGCACGGAGGTCGATATCCGCGCCAACGGGAAGCTCGACTACCCGGACGACGTGCTCGCGAAGTTCGACATTGTGAGCGCGTCCGTGCATTCGTCCTTCGGGCAGGCCCGAGATGCGATGACTGCACGGATCACCGGCGCGATGCGGCATCCGCTCGTGACCGCGATCTCGCACCCGACCGGCCGGCTTCTCGAGAAGCGCGAGCCCTACGCGGTCGATCTCGACGCGGTGATCGACACCGCTAACGAGACCGGAACGTGGATCGAGGTGAACGGCGGACCGGAGCGCCTGGATCTTCCCGACTCGTGGATCCGCAAGGCGCAAGGTCGCGGCGTCACGCTTGTCGTCAACTCCGACGCGCACGCCATTGAAGAGCTCGACTGGATGGACCAGGGGATCGGGACCGCGCGCCGCGGCTGGGCCACGGCGGCGTCCATCGCGAACACGCGTGGACTCGACGCCGCGCTGGCCGCTCGCAAGGGGCGTCGCTGATGCCGCGCGCCCGCTTCGTGGTGCGCGGGTTCGTTCAAGGGGTGAACTTCCGTTCGACCGCTGTGCGCGAGGCGATCCGGCTTGGCGTCACCGGGCGCATATGGAACCGCGACGACGGCTCGGTAGAGGTGATCGCCGAGGGCGACGTGACCGCGCTGGCGGCGATGCAGTCCTGGCTGAACGCCGGTCCGCGCGGCGCCCAGGTGAGCGACGTCGAGAGGACCGATCTCGAGGGCAAGTCGCGCTACGACAGCTTCAACATGACCTGGACCGCGCCCCGCGAAGGCTAGCGGCGGCGCTTCTTGCGCCTGCCCGCCTTGGGGAAATACGCCTGCCGCCTGCGCTCGCGCTCCCAGGCCCCTTCGCGCGGCGGCAGGTAGAACCAGTACAGGTACGCGAGCACCGCGATGTTCGCGGCGACGGACACGCCGAACGCCCAGAACGGCGCGCTTGCTCGCAACAGCACCGCAAGCCAGATAAGGAAGATCACGTTCGTGTAGAAGGCCCACGGTCGCACGCTGAGCTCGGGCGGAGCCGCGTTGCGCGTGTGCCAGTTGAACCAGACGATGTTCGCGATGAGCGCCAGCACGATCGCGATCAGCGCCGGCCAGTAGAAACGGGATTCGCTGTTGAAAGGTTGAAAGAATCGATCGACGAAGTGCTGGGGATCGAAGGGCATGGACTGGCTATACTAGCCGCGCTGCGAGCCCTCCTCTCCGTCTCTGATCGCACAGGTCTCGACGCGTTCGCGCGCGGTTTGAACGACCTCGGTTGGGAACTCGTTGCCACCGACGGCACACGCGCCGCGCTCGCCGCCGAGGGCATCACCTCACGCTCGGTTGAGGACGTGACCGGTTCTCCGTCGCTCCTGGGGGGCCGCGTGAAGACGCTCCATCCGAAGATCCACGCGGCGCTGCTCGCGCGCCGCGATGACCCCACGCACCGCGAGGAGCTACAACGCGAGGGCATCGTGCCGATCGATCTCGTCGCCGTGAACCTCTACCCGTTCGCGGAGCACGCGGCAGCTGGCAGGAGCGGAACGCTGCTGCTCGAGCAGATCGACATCGGCGGCGCGACCCTGCTCCGCGCCGCGGCCAAGAACTACGAGCACGTGGTCGTCGTCGCGCGGCCGGAACGCTACGCGGCCGTCCTCGACGAGCTCAAGCAGCGCGGCGAGGTCTCGCTCGAGACGCGCCGCGTCCTGGCGGCGGAGGCGTTCTCGCACACGGCGGCGTACGACGCGGCCATCGCGTCACGCTTCGCCAGCGAGGCCGGCGTGCAGTTCCCGGATGAGATGACCCTCTCCCTGCGGAAGATTCGCGACCTCCGGTATGGAGAGAACCCGCACCAACAAGCCGCGTTCTACGCGGTCCGCGGCGAGGATGGCGCGATGACGACGATGCACCAGCTGCACGGAAAGGCCACCAGTTTCAACAACATGCTCGACGTCAACGCGGCGTGGCGGGTGGCCACCGACTTCGCGCAGCCGACGGTCGCGATCATCAAGCACCAGAATCCCTGCGGCGTCGCGTCCGACAACGAGATCACCAAGGCGTACCGCCGCGCGTTCATGTGCGACTCGGTGTCGGCGTTCGGGGGCATCGTCGGCGCGAATCGCATCGTCGCCCGCGAGCTCGCCGAGGCCATGGAGGGCACCTTCTACGAGGCGATCATCGCGCCCGGCTACGAAGACGAGGCCCTTCCCATCCTCCGGCAGCGCAAGAATCTCGAGATCCTTTCCGTGCCGGGGCACGCGATCGTCGGCGGACGCCTCATGTGGGGCGAAGCACGAGGGGTCCGCAAAGACCCCAGCGCGTTCGACTACAAGCGCGTCGCCGGTGGGATGCTCGTCCAGACACCGGATGAGTCCGCCGTCGACGAGGGGACCTTCAAGGTCGTCACCGAACGCAATCCGACGCTCGAGGAACTGACCGACCTTCTTTTCGCGTGGCGCTGCGTGAAGCACGTGACGTCGAACGCGATCGTGCTGGCGAAGGGCCTCGCGACGGTCGGCGTCGGCCCGGGACAGATGTCGCGTGTCGTCGCGGTCGAGACCGCGGTCCGCAAGGCAGGCGAGAACGGGCGCCTCGCGGTGATGGCCTCCGACGCGTACTTCCCGTTTCCCGACGGGATCGAGGTCGCGGCCCGCGCCGGCGTGACCGCGATCATCCAGCCGGGCGGCTCGCTCCGCGACGCGATGATGATCGACACCGCGAACAAGAACCGCATGGCGATGCTGTTCACCGGGCGGCGGCACTTCAAGCACTAGAGGGGACGCATATCAAAGAGCGACGCACATGCGGTGAGGGCCTGTCGGAGCACGCGCCGCTCCCGGCGAAGCTCGCCGAGTTGACCGCTGCCGTGGCCGAGAACCTCGAGCTGCACGCGAACGCGCTTGACCCGCGCGACGAGAATGCGGCGCGCGAGCTCGAGGCGTACCGCAAGCTCGCTCGAGCGCATCGGCGGACCGCCGAGGAGCTCCTCGCCACGTCGCGCGACATGGCCGCATACCGAGACCTTCCGATGGCGCGGCACGACGAGGCTGCGATGTCCGATCCGGCGCTGCTCGAGGCATTCGAGCGCTTCGTCAGCATCGAGCAGGAGCTGCTCTGGCTACTCCAGGAGAGGCTCGCGGGTGATCAAAAGATGCTCGTCGAGACGCCCGTACGGGGCGAGGGCAGGGAGTCCCGCCGCCAGCCTTAGTGGAGCGCGCCCTCCAGGGTTTCGCGGTGATCCTCGAGATAGCCGATGTCGTCCTCGAACATGCTCCGCGGCGTGTCCCATTCGACAAGCCGCTTCATGCCGGGATCACCGAGCCGCGCCTGTTCTGCGATGAATTCGCCGACGTAGATCAGTCGGGCGCGCATCGCGGCAAGTAGCTCGCGCCGATCCTCCAAACGGTAGGCATCGCAGAAGACTCGGAGGCGCCGCGCGCGCTCGGCGATTTCGGGGATCGCCCTCGCTCCCGAGCCGAGCGGCACCCAGCTGTGCGCGGCGTTCGCCACGTCCCACACTCGTGGCCCGGGTCCGGCGAGATCCCAGTCGAGGATCAGAGTAAGGCGCCCGTGACGGAAGAGGGCGTTCCAGGGCGACCAGTCGTTGTGACAGATGATGTCGTGCGGCTCGGGGCCGACGAGCCGCCAAATCGCGCGGGGCGGCGGGACAAAACTCGTCACGAGATCGTGGTAGCGCCGGAGCAATCGCGCCGCCCCGACCATGTGTTGCTCCGCGAACACACGGTCAGGCAGCGGAACGGGGTTGCCGGCGTGCGCCTCGCCTTCGATGTAACCAAGGATCTCCCGACCACCTTCATCCGTCCCGCGAACCCGCGGAGCGGGGAATGCTTTGCGCTCGAGGAACCGGAGAAGATCGTGCACGGCGGGCGTCCACGGACCTGCCCGGCGCCGTACGGTGTCGCCTACCCGCACCGCATCGTTCAGATTGCCCCCGAGCGATTCCTCCTGCATCGCGGAGCAGGTTAGGCAAGCTCGATATAGCGGAAGGCCTCGGCGGCCGGGAGCTTCCAGGTCGACCCGGTGTTCTTCGCCCACCAGCGCATGCGTTCGGCGAAGCCGCGGCGACCGCCGATCTGGCTCTTGTGCGCGCGAAGCGCGTCGATCTTCTTGTCCACCGACGAGCTGATGTCGAACCAAATGTTCGGGTCGCGCGTGCCGAACAACAGCACCCGCGAGACACGATGGTGCTTCAGGCCATTCCTCAGCTGTTCCGGAAAGAAGAGATGATCGCGCGCGGCGATGACGCCATCGAGTCCGCTCCATCCCGCGACGCGGTGGTCGGGATGCACCTGGTAGTGGCTCCAGGGATCGTTCGTAAAGACAACGTCGGGCCGATGCTCGCGGATCACCCGGCAGACCTCGCCCCGCAGGTCCATGGTCCGCTCGAGCTCGCCGTCCTGGTGGCCCAGGAACACGAAGTCCTTCACCCCGATCACCTCGCCGGCCGCACGCTGTTCGCGCTGGCGAGTCTCGGACATCTGCTCCGGCGTCGTCTTCGCATCGTGCGTTCCCTTCTGTCCACTCGTGATCACGCAGTAGGTGACATGGGTCCCGGCCGTCGCGATCCATGAGGCGAGCGTGCCCGAGCACCCGAAGTCGACGTCGTCAGGGTGAGCGAAGATCGCCATGGCGCGCTTGGGGATCTCGAACGTGTCAGCCATCAGAGTGCGATCTTCTCTCCGCGTTCCGTGCGCACGCGATCGTAGAGTTCGACGATGCGATCGCCGACACGCTCCCAGGTGAAGTGCTCGGCGCGATCGCGTGCCCCGTGAGCCAGGTGCATGCGCAGCCGCGCGTCGAGGAGCACCCGAGCGATAGCCTCGGCCAGCGCGCGATAGTCGCCGGCAGGCACGAGCAGGCCCGACTCGCCGTTCTCTATGACTGTCTGCAGACCGCCCACCCGCGTGCCCACGACCGGCGTACCGCAGGCCATGGCCTCGAGGGCGACCAATCCGAACGATTCGGTGAGCGACGGAACGGCGCAGACGTCCGCCGCCGCGTAGTACAGCGCGAGCTCTTCCTGCCCGCGCGATCCGACGAACGCAACGTTCGATTCCATCCGGTGCTCGTGGACGAGCCGTCGCAACTCGAGGATCTTCTCCGTCTCGGGTGCGTCGTCGCCCGGATCGAGCGCCCCGCCCACGACCAGAAGACAGACATCACTTCGCAGATCTGGGTACCGCTGGAACAGTAGTCCCATCGCCCGCAGGAGGACGTCGATGCCTTTGATCTGTTCGATTCGGCCGACGAAGAGGATGAGCCGCTCGCACTGATCACGGCCAAGGGCCTCGCGAGCGTCGGCCTGGCGCACAGGATGGAACACGGTCGAGTCGACGCCGCACGGGATCACGGCCACACGCGCGCTGTCCGCCCGGTAGAGGCGGCGCAGCTCGCCGAGCTCGATCTCGCTCGCCGCGACGATGGCCGCGGATCTCCTGACCGCATCGCGCTCGATCTCGACACGCACGTCGCTCTCACCATCGACGTCCTCGTCCAGCACTTCACGCTTGACCAGGCCGAGCGTATGGAACATCTGGACGACGGGGATGTTCCAGCGCTGCTCGAGCGTCCGCGCCACCTTCGCCGAAAGCCAGTAGTGCGCGTGCACGATGTCGTAGCTCCGGCCCTCGCCTTTGACATGCTCGAGGAGCTGCGAGGTGAACTCGTCGAGATGCTCATACACGGCCATCTTCGGCCAGTAGCCGATCGGACCCGATGGAATGTGAACGACGCGTGCGTTGGTCCCGATCTGTTGGATGCGCGGGTCGTCCTTCTCCCGCCAGCGCGTGAACACGTCGACCTCGATGCCGCGCTTGCCGAGGTCGCGCGCGAGCTCGCGCACGTAGACATTCATACCGCCCGAATCGCGGCCGCCGAGCTTCGCCAGCGGGCACGCGTGCACCGAGACCATCGCGACGCGCGACGTCTTCACAGGCGCGTCGCCTCGATCCGCACGAGCCAGCGATCAGTGGCGCCAAGGTCGTACTTGTAGCGCTCGTCGCCCCGGAGCAGGTCGTACGTCCGGATGCCCTCCGCTATCGCCGAGCGGATCGCGTGGGCGTGGCACACGACGCCGACGGAAAGCGCAGCAAGCGTCGGGTCATAGGCCGCGTTGTAGAGCGCGAGCGTTCCTTGGTAGGCGAACGCGAAGAGCACGGCGACGTCCTCGCCGTCGACGTCCAGCACGCCCAGCCGCAGCCACCCAGGCGCGGCGAGCTCGTCGGCCACGTCGCGGAAGTAACGCTCCCGGTCCGTCGTCATGAACTCCGCCTTCTCACCACGTGAACGGCGATGCAGCGCCACGAACCGATCGAGGACTGGGGCGCGCTCACCGTCCGCGGCGATTCGGAAGGCGACGCGCCGGCCGGTCTCAAGCCGCCGGATCTTGCGCCGGAGCTCATGTCGCTTCTTCTTCGTCAGGCTCTGTAGGTAGCTCTCGAAGTTCGCCGGGAGCTCGAGTCGCGGCGAGGTGATCAAACGCTCGACCTGCACGTCGTACCCGCGCGGGGCGAGCGCCCGCGCGATCGCCTCGGGGGTCGGGGTCTCTTCGGGGACATACTCAAGCCGGACGCGGGGCGTTCGCTGCGCCGCGATCCATCCGCCTAGGGCTTCGGCGACCGCCGCCGCGTCGCGCGGCGCTGCGATCACGTCCTGCTCGTCTGTGAATTCGCCGCCCGCGAACGTGAGCGTACCGTCGCCCTCGTGCGCGAGCGCGGCGATGCCGCGGCTCTCTCCGATCGCAAGGGTGGTCTGTTTGCGCCGGTCGTGCGCCCTGGCGACGGCGATCCACTCGGGAGTCAGAAAGATGGACGGCACCGCGCGACGCCGGGCGAGCTCGGACCATTCGGCCTCGAGCGACGCCGGGTCGCGCGCGATACAGCTCGGGTCAGACGTGGTGAGGATCATCCGAGCATAGTGAATGTTCGTGAATTCCCGCGTGGCCCCCAAATCCCATCATCGGGTGATCGTCGCTCCCCAATCGTTCAAAGGCTCCGCGGATGCGGTCGCCGTTGCATCGGCGATCGCGCGTGGCGTCCGGCGCGTGTGGCCCGATGCGCTCGTCGAGGAGATGCCGCTCGCCGATGGCGGCGAGGGAACGGTGCGCGCGCTCGTTCGCGCGACGAAAGGCTCGCTTCGCGTCGCGCATGTGCGCGACCCACTCGGTCGCGAGGTCGATGCGGAGTGGGGTGTGCTCGGCGACGGCGTCACCGCCGTCGTCGAGATGGCCGCCGCGAGCGGCCTGCCGCTGCTCGATGTGAGCGAGCGCGATCCGCGGATCGCGAGCACGCGCGGCACCGGCGAGCTCATCCTCGCGGCAGCGACGAGCGGCGCGCATCGCATCGTCATCGGCATCGGCGGCAGTGCGACGAACGACGGCGGCGCCGGCATGGCACGAGCATTCGGTTATCGGTTCCTCGACCGCGATGGGAACGAGCTCCCTGAAGGCGGCGCGGCACTGGCGCGCCTTGCGCGGATCGATGGGCAGACCGATCCACGGCTGATTCGCCCCGCGGTGGAGGTCGCGTGCGACGTGCGCAATCCGTTGCTCGGGCCCGAGGGGGCATCCGCCATCTATGGACCGCAGAAAGGAGCGAGCCCGGAGGTGGTTCGCGAGCTCGATGCCGCGCTGGCGCGCTACGCCGACGTCGTCGAAGCCTTCATCGGACGTCCGATCCGCGATGTTCCCGGAGCCGGGGCGGCCGGTGGGTTGGGCGCGGGCCTGCTCGCCTTCTTGGATGCGCGGCTTGTCTCCGGCGCGGACCTCGTGCTCCGTGCGGTCCGCTTCGCGGAGCGGATCCGCGATGCCGATCTCGTGATCACCGGAGAAGGGCGCATCGATCGTCAGAGTGGATACGGAAAGCTGACGGGGGCGGTGACCGCGGTGGCGCGCAGCGCTGGCATCCCCGTGCTCGCGGTCGCGGGCGGCCTCGGAGAGGGCCATGAGACGCTTGTCCTCGATGGCATCGCTTCGGCGAACGAAGGTGTCACGCTCGCGCAGGCGATGAGCGACCCGCTGCCGCTCATCGAACGCGCGGCGGAGCGTCTCGTTCGTGCGCGGGCGCGCGCAACGCACTAGCGTTACTGCGCCATGGGCCAGACGGCAGCGGCTGCCGGGACGCCACCGCTCGAGCGGATCCCACGCGATCGCACCGCGAGCCTCGAGCTCGTGCGCATCACCGAAGCTGCCGCCATCGCCGCCGCGCATTGGATGGGGCACGGGAACAACAACGAGGCGGATCAGGCCGCGGTCGAGGCGATGCGCAAGAGCATGGAGGACGCCCGCTTCAACGGCACCGTCGTGATCGGCGAGGGCGAGCGCGACGAAGCGCCCATGCTGTTCATCGGCGAGCGCGTCGGGCGCGGCGACGGTCCCGAGGTGCACATCGCGGTCGATCCGCTCGAGGGTACGAACCCCGTGGCCAAGGGACGCCCGAACGCGGTCGCGGTGATGGCCATCTCCGAGCCCGGGGGTTTGCTGCACGCACCCGACACGTACATGGAAAAGCTCGTCGTCGGCCCACCGGCGAGAGGAAAGGTCGACCTCGACCGTCCGGTCGCCGAAAACCTAAAGGCCATCGCGCAGTCGCTGAATCGCGACGTCAGCGACCTGACCATCGTCATCCTGGATCGTCCGCGGCACGAGAAGCTCATTAACGACGTCCGCGCAGCCGGCGCTCGAATCAAGCTCATCGAGGACGGCGATCTCATGGCCTCGCTGTCGGTCCCGATCGCCGGCACCGACGTGCACGCGGTCATGGGGACCGGTGGCGCGCCTGAAGGCGTGCTCGCGGCCGCCGCCCTCCGCTGCATCGGCGCCGAAATCCTGGGTCGCCTGCGCTTCCGCAGCGAGGAGGAACGCGCACGTGCGAAGAAGATGGGCATCGCCGACGAGACGCGGATCTACCGGACCGAAGACCTCGCGAGCGGGAACGACATCCGCTTCGTCGCCACGGGCGTGACCGACGGCGAGGTGCTCAAGGGTGTCCACTTCTTCGCGCGAGGTGCGCGGACACACTCGATCCTGCTCGACCGGCTCATGGGGAAGCTGCGCTTCATCGACACGACGCACTTCGAGGACATCGAGCACCCGCCGATCATCCGCCTCGAGTAGCTGGCGCTAATGCGTCTCCGCGGACTTCCTCGCTGACGCATACGCGTTCCGGATCGCGCGCAGCAGCACCTCATAGTTCGCATCCTTCAGGACGCAGCCGGCCGCGCCGAGGTGGCGAGCGGACTCGCAGACCTCGGCGTCCAGCGTGTACATGACCACGCGGATGTCGGGATGATCGCTCCCAAGCCACTCGAGCACCTGTAGACCGCGGGCGCCGGGCATCTCGTCGTCGAGCACGACCACGTCGGGCAGGAGCTCCTGGCAAGCCTTCACGCACTGGACCGCATCGCGCGCCACCCCCACGCACTCCATGTCCGGCTCGGCGTTTATGAGATAGCGCAGGTTCTCCCGGACCGACGGATGGTCGTCGACGGCCAGTACGCGAATGTGTTCTCCCCGCACTCCCGCAGTCTATTGAAGCCAGCCCTGTCGATTCCAGATTGACGCGGTCGTCTCTCCCGCGTACCGTGCGCCGGTGCCCCAGGTCCGGATGCGACGGCGCCGTCCGGCGCCGATGTCTGCCGCGCTCAAGAAGCTCGGCGACCGGCTTCGCGAGGCGCGCCTCGCCGCTGGCATCTCGCAGGCGCAGCTCGGCGCCCCGTATTTCACGCGCGCGCACGTGAGTGCGATCGAGCTCGGCAAGATCCGGCCGGCGATGCGCTCGCTCGAGCACATGGCCCGCAAGCTCGACAAGCCGGCGTCGTACTTCCTCGACGATGCCGACGCGGAGCGCGCGCGCAAGGAGCACGAGCTCGAGGTCGGGTCCATCGCCGGCCTGCTGACGTTCGCGGGAGCGCCTGAAGCGCTCCGTCGCGCCGAACGCCTGCTCGACGCGGGCGATCTGACCGTCCGCGAGAGCTCCCGGCTGCGCCTCTACGCTGGCTCGGCGCTGAACCTACTGCATCGCGGGAACGACGCCACGGGGATGCTCGCCGTGGCGCAGCGCCTCGCCGGCGAGCTGCGCGACGAACCTCTCGCGCGCGCCGCCGACTACCAGCTCGCGATCGCCACGCGGATCGCCGGGGATCCGCGGGCCGCGCGCCAGATGCTCGAGGATCTGCTGCGGCGCATCGAGTCAGCCCGCCCGCCCGACCAGCTGCTTCGCCTGCGGATTCTCATCACCCTTGGCGGCTGCGCGCAGGATCTCGGAGAGCCGCAGGCGGCGACCTCCTACTACCAGCGCGCGCTCGAGTGGTCCAACGAGATCGGCGACCTTGGACGCATCGCCTTCATTCATCAGGGGCTTGGCAACGCGTACCGCGCGCTCGGCGATCAGGACGCGGCGGCCGGGCATTACCAGAAGGCTCTCGCGTCCGCCGAGCTCGCCAAAGACCTCGTGGGGGTGCTCATCATGCGGAACGCCCTCGCCGTGCTCGCGGCGGACGCCGGCCGAACCCTGGCCGCGTACGAGCATGTCGCGCGCGCGATCGAGATCGCCAAGGTGTCTGGCCCGGCCGCCTATCTCGCGCACTGCTACGCGACTCGCGCGGAGGTCGCGCTGAAGGCGAAGGACGCCGCCCTCGCGCGCTCGAGCGCGGAAGCGGCGATCGGGGCGACCGACGAACGCGGCGCCGATGCCGATCGCGCAGTGGCGACCGCGACGCTGGTCCTCGCGGAGCTCGACCTGCGCGACGGGCAGCCGGTGCGTGCGGAGCGCCGGATGCGCGAGGTCGCGGCCACGTACCGCGCGCTTGACGCGAAAGCGGAGCTCGGCGATGTGCTCATGCGGCTCTCGCGTTCCGCGAAGAAGCGCGGGGATCTGCGCGCCGCGGAGCGCTACGCGACACAGGCGTACGCGGCGAGCAAGCCCGGCAGCGCGAACGTCGAGGTGTAGCTAATCAGGCTGCTGGCGCTCGGCCGCCGTGAGGACGTTTCGTAGCAGCAGCTCGGTCGTCACGCTTCCGAGCCCGCCGGGCACGGGGCTGAGCGCCTCCGCGACCGCCGACACGCTCTCGGCGTCTACATCGCCGACGATGCCTCGCGGCGTCACGTTGATGCCCGCATCGATGACCGTCGCTCCCGGGGCGATCATGTCGCCGCGAAGGAAGCCTGCCCTGCCGACGCCGACCACGACGACCTCGGCGCCTTTGCTGATCGTCTGGAGATCCCGGGTGTTCGAGTGCGCGATCGTGACCGTCGCGTCTTCCTTCAGCAATAGGTAAGCCGCCGGCCGGCCGATCACCGTGCTCCGCCCGATCACCACCGCGCGCGCACCGCGGAGCACCACGCCGTGGAACTTCAGAAGCTCGACCACGGCTTCGGCGGTCGAGGGCACGAACCGCGGCCGTCCATCGGCGAGGAGACCGACGTTGAACGGATTCATCCCTTCGACGTCCTTCTGCGCCGAGATGTGATCGACGATGTGACCCTCGTCGAGCGCGCCCGGGAGGGGCGTCAGCAGCAGCACGCCGTGGATGCCCGGCTCGCCCCCGAGGCGCTCAAGCCTCTCGGTGAGGTCGCGCTCGGTCGCGTCGCGGCTCAGCGAGATCTCATCGACCGCGATTCCAAGACGGTTCCCGCGAGCGGCGAGACGCTGCACGTAGGTGTTCGCCGCGGGGTCGGCGCCCACGGAAACGGCGGCAAGTCGTGGCGCGATGCCCCGTGCATGGAGCGCGTCGCTCCGCTCCCGCGACCGCGCGTACAGCTGCTCGGCGAGCGGCTTGCCGTGGAGGAGCCGCACTAGCGCGCGATCCGTGACTCGACGAAATCCGTGATCCGGTGCCGCTGCTCCTCGGCGCCCTCGAGAACGCGGTCCAGATCCTCCGATAGCGCCTTCACCTGCGCGGGATCTTTGAGGGACGCGAGGTTGATCATCACGTTGAGGGCGGCGCCGCGCAGGGCGGCTTCCGCCATGAGGGCACCGACGCCGACGTCGCTTGCGGTCATCGGGCTCGCGCCCAGAGCGGCGCGTTCACAGGCATCGAGCAAACGCCGGGCGCTCCTCGCGACCTCGAGCGGCACGCGTGACGCGCCGAGCAACGCGCCCTGCATGACTTCCTGACGCGCCGCCTTCTCCTCTTCGGTCTTGCGCGGGAGCTTCATCGCCGCGGCCACTCGGCCGTACGCTGCGCTGTCTTCGTCCACGAATCGGAGGAAATCCGCGCGTAAGCCGTCCATCTCTTCCGCGAAGGCGCGCATTGGCTCGGAGCTCTCTTTCTTGGCGGCGATCCTGGCGACCATCGCAGCGAGCGCGGCGCCCATCGCACCGGCATAGGCCGCCGCGCTCCCGCCGCCCGGTACTGGCGTGTCGGCGGAGAGTTCGTCGCTGAAGGTACGCAGCGTCCGTTCGATGAGCCGATCGGGCATGCGAAAGCGGGCGAAGTGTACGTGCTAGCATCGTTCGAAACTTCATACGCGACCCCTTTCATCCAGAGAGGCTGAGGGAACGGCCCGATGACGCCTCGGCAACCGGCGGAGACCCGCGACGGTGCCAATTCCGACCCAGGGGCGAATTCCTGATGGGGCAAGGCCCAGGGGGAAAGATGAGAGGCTCGACCGAACTGGAAGACCTCTCGTAGAAGGAGAGGTCTTTTTATTGAGCGCGTTCGCGAGCCTTCTGAGATCGGGCGAGTTCGTGATCACGGCGGAGCTGAACCCGCCCAAGAGTGCGGCGGCGAACGTCGTCCGCCGCCGCGGCGAGGCGCTTAAGGGCGTCGTGGACGCGGTTAACGTCACCGACAGCAACCGCGCGATGGTGGCGATGGCCGCGATCCCGGCCGCCACGATCGTGCGATCGTCCGGCGTGGAGCCGATCGTTCAGATCACCGGCCGCGATCGGAACCGCATCGCGCTCCAGGCTGATGTGCTCGGCGCGGTGGCGATGGGCATCGAGAACTTCGTCTTCATGAGCGGTGATGATCCGAAGCAGGGCAACCACCCCGACGCGGTGAACGTCAAGGACCTCGACGGCGTCGGCCTCGTGAAGATGGCCGTAGGCATGCGCGATCAAGCGCGCTTCTTATCGGGGGACGAAATCAAGCAGCCGCCAAAGATGCTCGTCGGGGCGACAGCGTCCCCGTTCACAAAACCGATGGAGGCCGACCTCACGAAGACCTTCGAAAAGATCGCGGCGGGCGCGGAGTTTTTACAGACGCAGCCCGTCTTCGACCTCGCGGTCTTCAGCCAGTGGCTCGTCGAGGTCCGCCGCGGCGGTGCGCGGGAGGTGCCGATCATCGCTGGCGTGCTGGTGCTGCGCTCGGCCGAGCAGGCCGAGCGGATGGCGAAGGTGCCTGGCCTCGCGCTGGGCCCCGACGTGCTCGAACGGATGAAGAAAGCGGCCGACGCGGAGGCCGAGGGCACCCTGATCGCGGTCGAGATGGTGAAGGCGCTCAAAGCGCTTCCCGGCGTCCGGGGCGTCCATCTCTACGCGATCGAGTGGCCTGAAGCGGTGGCTCGCGTCGTCGAAGCGGCGGGACTGCTGCCGCGGCCGCAAGCAAAGGTGGCGGTGGGAACATGAAAACGACGGTCATCGGCGCGTATCCCAAGATCGGAGACGCGCTGCCAGCGCAGGAGCTGCGCCGAGCGCTCCATCGGCACGACCGGGGCGAGATCAGCGACGCCGAGCTCGACAAGGTGTACGACGAGGTCACCCGCTCGACGATCGGCGAGATCGAAGCCGCCGGTGTGGACGTGGTCAACGATGGGCAGATCCGCTGGGACGATCTGCTCGCTCCGTTCGCACGGACGTGGTCCGGCGTCGAGGCCGGACCGCTCGAGCGCTTCTACGACAACAACACCTACTACCGGCAGCCCGTGATCACCGGACCGATCGTCACCGACGGAAAATCGCTGGTCCGCGACTACACGTTCGCGCGCGGCGTGGCCAAGGCCCAGCTCAAGGCGGCGGTGCCCGGTCCGCTGACGTTCGCGACGCTGGCCTCACGGGACGATCACTTCAGCTCGCTGGAGGACCGCGTCCTCGCGATCGCCGATGCGACCGCGCGTGAGATCCGTGGGCTAAGCGACGCAGGCGCGCGCATGGTCGACATCGAGGACCCGGCAGTGGTGGCATCCCCGCGTCACATCGAGCTCGCGCGCGAGGCCTACAGTCGGCTCGCCGATGCAGCCCACGCGCTCGCTCTCGTGACGTACTTCTTCCCGCCGGACGCGGTCCTCGAGTCTCTGGCCTCGTTCCCCGTGGCGGCGATCGCGATCGACGTGCGGAGCCGCGACACGACGGCCTTCGAGCGGCTCGACGCGTTCCGCAACAAGTACGTGCTCCTCGGGGTCGTGGACGCTCGCAATACTCGACTCGAGACGGCCGAGGAGGTCGCGGGCTACGCCGAACGAGCCCTCAAGCTCGTGCCTGAGGACCATCTGAGGCTGGCCCCCACGACATCGCTCGAGTATCTGCCCCGCGACGTCGCGCGCGCGAAGCTCACCGCTCTCGTCGAGGGCGCGCGGCTTGTCTCCGGAGAGAAGGTGCCCGCATGACAGTCGAAGGCGGCAGAACCCCCCTGAAACCCACGCCCCTGATGACAACTACTGTCGGGTCCTTCG